>CAZXXV010000132.1:0-9218 GCA_964644725.1 uncultured bacterium | reverse complement strand
GGCGGCTGCTTCCGCTAGTGCAGCCACAGGCCCTTCTGTGGGCTTGCCCGCGGCTTTCCCCACCTTCCCCGCCAGCTCGGGGTAGTCGGCCAGCACCTCGGGCGGGACTGGTTTGCCTTCGGAGAGGGCTTGGGAGACGGCGGCTTTATGTGAAAGCACTTCCGGCCGATCAAGATAGACCGTTACCGTTGCGGGTTTCTTTGTCGCCGGGTCTGTCTCAGTTGAAAGGAACGCATCGCTCCCTGTACGGCGAACCGCCTCATTGTGAAATGAGTTGTCGATGCCCTCCTTCCCCATCGCCTTGCCGTGGGACAGGGCAGCATCTACTAGAGCGGCATTGGCAGCCCGCAGGTCCCCATCTGCTAGAGCTTTCTCGGCTCGCTTGATCTTGCTCACGAAGGCGGTCGGAACTCCATCCTCAAGTGTCGTATCGAGCTTAGCGGCCTCATCCCTATAGACCTGAAGAAGCTTCTCCACTCCCGTTGCGGTACGAAGGTCTAGGGGATTCTTGGGTAGCTCTGCCGCATAGATGTCTCCTTTGTTGGGGACGGCGTTCCGCTCAGGAGAGTTGGCAAACCACCCAGCATGAGATTCGGACTCGCTCGTAAAGAAGCCCGACTGATCTCCAGGGGATGCCCGCCCAGCGGTAGGCTCTACTGCCGATCCATGCAGGTTCTTCCCGGCATGGAACTCGGCCCTAGTCATCTCCCACGGCTGCTTGGCGACTCCGGGGCCAACGCCCTCCGCTGGTGCAGCCACAGGCCCTTCTGTGGGCTTGGCCGCGGCCTTTCCCGTCTCCCCCGACATCTGCACGCCACCACCAAGCGCCCCACCCGTCAGGAAGGACGCCGGCACCACGTTCAACCCGAGCCTCATCCGCTCCAGAACATCCTGGTCGAGAATGAACCCCTCGGTCGGCTCCTCCAGCCATTCGGTGACAGCTTCCGTACTCCCCGCCCGCAGAACCTTGCCCGCCAGCGTGCCTCCCGGACCCAAGATCGTCCCGAACGACAGGGCGTTCAGCCCAGCCGAAGCCAAGGACATGAGGGCCATTGACTTCACCGCCTCGTCGTCCGTCCCGCCATGCTCCTTGACGTACTGGTAGGTAGACGACCCCTCCAGCGTCCCGCCCACGGCACCGCCCGTTACCGCCGCACCTACCCGCGAGAGCTTCAGGATGAGCGCAGGAGACAACCGCATGGCCTTCCCGCCCACCTGGAGGTACTTCATGGCCCCTACGGCAGGCAGCATGGCAGCGACAATAGAAGGCACCGTCTCAGCGAGGCTCGCTGTCATCCACCGGGGACTCAGGACTAGGCTCGGGTTCTCCCACAGGTTCCCCTCAGCCGCCGTAGACCGGGGGAACTTCTCGGCTTGGCTGGCCCAGTAGGAGGCAACCTTGTACCCAGCCCCCCGCAGCCAATCGGATTCCGCGACCGTCCCAGCGGCCTCCATGATGGTCCCGACCGACTCCATGATCCCGGCCCCACCGCGAGCGAGGCCATGCACCGCCTCCTCACCAATGCCCATGCCGCCCCCCTCTCGGGAAGGGGCTGGAGTCGGAGGAGCCTCTGGCTCTGGGGCACCCGCAGCCGCCCAAGCCAGGAGTTCTCGCTCCTCGGCCTCTCTCCGGCTTGCCTCGTACTGTGCCTCTAGGCTATCCGGCGTTCCGCTGTTCTTCACTCTCCGCCTCCCGTCCGGGGCCTACCGAACCCCGTCCGGCTTCGCTTCTGCTTGGGCTTCACCTTCGTTTCTATCTCAGCCGTAGTCGTATCGGGGACCACCACGCCGAATCGAGTGGTGCGGGCGTTGAGTTCGCTCTGGTCATCTACGATCTGCTTCAGTTCCTTGAGGGCACCCAGCATTTGCTGGTGAGTCAGGACCCCACGCGCCTCTAGGAAGCCCACCTCGCCCCTATCTGCCGTCCCGTACCGCCCCTTGAAGGCATCTAGCCGCACCTGAAGCCTGGACTGTTCGGCCCCGGCAACCCCTGGGAGGTACTTCTCGACCACCATCTGCTTTGCGGCCTCTGCGCCGTGAGTTGGCCGTAGCTCCTCGTACATCTCATAGGCGAGCGACAACCGTTGCATGGAGGATGTATCCAGCGCCTTCTCGTAGCCAGTCGGCCCAGCCAGCGCCAGCTTGATCGCCGCTTTCGCCTCGTCGTCTTGGAAGCCGAAGTTGCCGACTCCGCGCTCCCGAAGCTTTGTCGCCAGCTTCTCGCGCAAGAGCAGGTAGTCGGCCCTGGAGAGAAGTTTCTGGGGATAGTAGAGGGAATCCAGCCGCACGGGAGTCATCGCCGGATCGTCTCCCATGACCCCCAAGGTCGCACGGATCAGGGCCTCCTGGTCGGACGGCCACGGCTCCTCGGTGATGGTGGCCCGAATAGGCCGGTGGTCCTGCGGGTCCAACTTCAAGAGCCCGATGTCCCGGTCTAGGTCCTGTAAGGTGTAGGCCCCCTGATCCACCGCCACCCAAATCTGCCGAAGTGAGGCGTCCTTGGCCTCCTCCATGAGCTTCTCGGCCCGAGCATCGTTCCTATCCCGGTCGGCAAGCTTCTGCTTCACGCCAGATTGGGCGTAGTTGATAAGTTCCTGAAGGAGTACCGGGTTCACCTCGGGCGGGTTCGCGGTAAGTTCGGCCAACGCAGCGTCCGGGTCAGCATCGGTCTTGGCCATGTACCGGGCCTTCTGCGTGTTGTCCAACCACGCCCGCATCCCATTCCCGCCCCGCTCCTCGGTGATAGCCCCGCCAGCCACCGCCGCGTCTACCGCCCCCTTGGTCTTGCCGACGATCTGGATAAGTTCCGTCGGACTGGCCTTGACCGCCAGGATGGCGTAGTTGGCCATCGTGGTGCCGAGCCCCGCGACCGCCGCATCGGACGATCGCACCCGTTGGGCGTGCCGAGCGTTGAGGACCGTCTCCTGCGTAAGTGAGATGTAGTGCTGCTCAAACAGGGCTCGCGCCTCGCGGTCCTTGATCGTCTTGGCGGTTTCTTTGCCGATCTCAGCGACTTTGAACCCCACCCAGGTCTCCAAGCCCCCGATGTTGGGGTTCAGAAGGGCGTCCTCATAGACTTGATCTGCCTTGAGGGCGGCCTCGGAGGTTTTCGTCGTGACCTCGGTAGCGATCCGCAGTTGCTTCTCCTTCTGCGCCCATTCCAAGCCGATGCTGGCAATCTCGCCCCCGACCTGCGAGAGAGCCTGCCAGGGGGCCGCAGCCGCAACCAACGACCGGCGCGGGAGTTGAAGCTCGGTGGACGGCAGGACAGCCGGTAGACGCGGCATTAGAGGAGTTCCCCGAGCTTCGCCCCGCCCGTTAGCAAGGTCCCGCCAGCCCCGATGTAGCCCGCCTTCCTGGCCTGCCGGCCCGTGTAGAGGGCCTCCTCAGCCTGGAGCTGGCCCCCCCGCCGGATGTTGAGGGCGTTCATCTCGGCCCGCCGCGCACTCTCCGCAAGAACGAGGAGTGGGCTCCCTGCCGAGGTGACACCGGAAGTCCCGATCATGGCCCGTGCGCTAGCCATCGTCCGCTGATCCATGAACCGCTGCTGCTCCTCCCGGACATCCGCCTCCTCCTTGATGGCCGCCGCGTTCATCTCGCCGGCCTTCGCCGCGGCGCGTCCGGCCTGCACTTGTCCTACGGCCTGGATCGCAGTACCGACAGCAAGCAACCCGATTGCAACCGCCGGAGGCATCAGGCCCTCCCTTCTACCGAATACATGGCGTATCGAATGAACGTGGACCCATCCGGCCCGTACCCGCGCATGGGACCCTCCTCAGCGAACCCGAGCCGCTTGATCCACCGACAACTCATACCGTTCCACTCCGGGATCGAGACCTGAAGCCGGTGAAGCTTCCATTCCGCACAGAGCCGCCCGATCCACTTGGTAACAGCCCGGTGGAAGGAAAGCCGGTGCGCCCTAATCCCGTCGGACACGTACAACCAGCCTTCCCCCACACCGGGCCAGAGAACCACGATCCCGCCGCAAAACACCGGCACCCCGTCGTACAACCCCGTCATGGCTGGCCCCAACTTCGCCTGCTCCTTCACCCGCTCCAGCATGTCCGGTAGGGCCTCTGCCAGTCTCACGTCATGGGGGCGTGGCAGGATATACGCGAGATCGCCCGCCTCGAAGGCCCGTATTTCGAGTCCGTTCATTCCCGCCACGCCCTCTTCCGCCTCTGCGTGAGATACAGCCGACGGGTTGTTTCATCACCAGAGATGGTGTCGATCTCAAACCATTCGCGCACCGCCTGATCCCACCATGACAGAGGGTGCTGCGTGACGTGAAGGTTGGGGAACGGCGGGCGGTCTCCCGCAGGACCGCTCCATACGGTGATGACCTGCCTATCGGTCTGCGCCATGTTTTCAAGAACCGCCGGAATCAGGCGCTCGGGGATGTGTTCCAGCACGTCCACGCACATAGCCGTTCGGAACCCGGACAGGTCGAGGGGAGATGTTATGTCACCGACCCTCAGATCGTCCGCCGTCCTCACCCAATCCAGCCCCTCTACCTCCAACCCCAGCTCCCGAAGTCGCCTGACGCCATCTCCAGCGCCGCATCCGAGAACCACGACCGGGGGAACCAGCCAAAAGAGATAGCTGTACAGCCAAACGATCTCCTGACACAGATTGACCCCACGCGAGTAGTTCGTTGTGTCGTACAGTTCCTGGTAGACCGCCCTCATCAGACCCACATCTCCTGTGGCCAAGTGCTGCGGAACCGCCGACTCGCCCTCTGGTCGTGAGGCTTCACCCTGCCCCAGAAACAGACCACCCGCGCATCCCCCGGCAACCCCACCTTGCAATCCTGGTAGGCATAGAGCCCGTCCACGACCGACTGGAGGGAAACCCAGTCGGGGGAGTGCCTCGCAATCCACTCCTGGTCGCCACCCTTCTCCGGTATTCCCTCCCGCTCGTAGGCACTCCAGATTTCAGCCCCGAACCCGTCCGGCCATGCCATGATGGCCGATGACCCCTCATCTGCCAGGAAGTCGTGAACCATCGCAAAGGGACCGTAATAATCGGCCAGCGGGCTGATGTCGCCCACGATCACGTTGTCCAGGTCCAGGTAGAGCACCTTCCCCGGTGGTAGGAGACCCGGCCTGAACAGGGCCACCTTCTGCCACCAGCCCCGGAGTCTGCCATCTGCCCGGACAAGCTGGACCTCGGCCGGCAAACCATCCGGCTCGTCCGTCACGCAGACGAAGCGGAAGGGGCGGGGTAGATGTCGTTTGACTCCGGCAAATAGCTTGCCGACATACTCCTTACCCCTTCCGCAGTAGTTCCCGACCTCGACGCACACGACGTTCAGATCACTCACGGAACTAGGCCCCTTACCTCGAGGTGGTACGTCTCGTAAGCCGTGGGAACCCCGAGCCTGGCCAGCTTGCCGACGAGCCCATCCGCGTCCCCGTAGCACCGCAGAGCCACCATCTTCGCCGCCAGCTCGGCCTCGGTAAGCTCAAGCCGGTGTTCTCCCTGCTTGCCGTGCTGCCACCCGAATCCGAGGGTTGGCCCCTGATAGGATTGCTTGACGAACTTGTGGATCTGCTGATGGTGCATGTGTCCGTACTCGCCCGCGTACCCGTGGGTGACGACGCAATCAAAGTTGCAAAGCCCGGTCTGTATCGCTTCCAGCACTTGCGAGGCATGGAGAGGAACCCACATATTCGAGTCCACCACCGGCAGCACGCGCCCCTGAACCCCGAGAACCACGCAGGCGTTGAGAAACTCGGCGGCCCGGCGCGGGTCCTTCTGAGGCGTGGAACAGGCGATCACCGTCCAGTCCCGGTCAGGGAAGCGCAGGAGCAGACCGCCTGCCCACAGCGTCTCATCGTCCGGGTGCGCCACGATCAGAGCGTTCTTCCGGCCTAGAATCTGAGACAGCACCTCAATCCTCCGATACCGTCAGCACACCGACGATGGCCAGCACCGTCAGGGGTAGGGGCTTCGCCTGCCGGATGGTGATGTACCCGTCCCGGTCCCAGCCTATGTCGGTCACGCGAACGTCCCTCGTCACGGCGGGCACAGGCGCGTCCATAGGATCAGCGGCATCCCGCAGGCTAGGCGTATGGCCGTTCACCGTGAACCCGAGACTCTGATAGACGCGCACGAAGATGTCGCTGTACCGCTTCTTCGCCGTCTGGATCGTCCCCGTCCCCAGGGTGAGTTCCGGGCGCAGCGGGGTCAGCTCGGTCAAGAACGCCGGTCCGACCTCCGCCTCCGTCACGGGAGGGCTCAGGCCAATCACCTTCCCCTGCCACACGGCTTGCGTCGGGTATACAAGCCCGTTCCCGAGGATGGCAACCGTCTGCCCCTCCAGGTGATCTAGTCCGGTGATCTCATCCGTGGCCGAGCCTGAGTAGAGGAGGGCGGAGTCCACGCACACCGCGCCGTAGTAGCCCCCCTTGTTGTCCAGGTACTCGACGTACCGTTTCCAGGCCCCCTCGATCTTCCGCTTTACGATCACCCACACCTGATCCTGGTCCCCGTCCGGGTGCGGGATCACAGCCACGCTCTCGAAAACGCCATCCGAGAGATCCTGCGCCGCCCCGGTGAAATGCCGGTGCCAAGCCACCACGCCATTCGGGCGCTCGTAGGTCACTCCCAGGAGAGCCCCGTCCGCCCGGACGCACCACAGGATCGAATCAGGCTCGTCCTGGTAGGCGATCTGAGTAATGGCTCCCTCTCGCGTGACGTGCTCGGCTAGGATGGACAGATCGGGTGCCACGTAGGAGTCGCTAGCCAGCTCGTAGACCATCTCCCGCACGGCCTTCCCCGACCGCTGGACAAACAGCATGGCGTTGTGGGCACCTACCGGCTGGACGGTCGAGGCACCGTAGGCCGAGTTAGCGTACTCATCCGGGTAGTTGCTCGGCGTGATAGCCTCGCCGGCAGGCCCGCCGAGCTGGAGCACCTTGTTCTTGCACCCGACCATGAGAAGCCGGTGCCCGTGCAGCCATCGGATCTCCCGGCCGGAGGCAAGCGTGAACTCATAAGCTTCATTGTCCAAGCCGGTGCCCTCATCGAAGGTCCTGAAGGTGTTAGCCTGAGAGCCCCACACCGTTTGCGGCTGGTATTCCGTTCCAGCGTAAACCGCCCGCTGCTGGAACGTGGTCACGGCTCGCGGCCATCCCCGCTCTCCTGACCAGGACCCCTCCCGCCAGTCGGCGGTTGCATCGGTTCCCCCTAGCGTCTCAAGAACCAAGCAAGTCACGACGGTAGAGGACGTGACGGGCTCAATAACCTGAACGTATCCCCAGGCGTCCGCGATCTTCAACCGCCACAGGGACCAAAGATGGCCCGCAGCAAACGGAGCAAAGCCGGTAGCCGTCAGGGTGATCTCGCCCGTCGTGTCCGAAGGCGTGAGTGCGTGGGCAGCGTCGGTGTTCATCGGCAGGTACGGCCCGTCAATGATGTCCACCTGTGCAGCGTAGAGATAGCCGGTGTCAAGGGCTTGGATATACTGCGGCGGGTGGTTGGGATGGGCGAGGTACAGGATGTTGACCGCCGAAGCGATCTGTACCTCGAAGAGCTCGCCCTCGGCGTAGGGCACGGTCAGCTCGACCGGAACGCCACCGGACGCCACAATCTCGTTGTCCTTGTAGTACCACAGGTATCCGGCCCCCATCTCGATCACGAAGTCGCCGTAGGCGCTCTCAAAAGAGATCAGCCGGGTCTTGGCCGTGCTGTCCTTGACCTCGTGGATGAACCGGGTCCCCGGTCGGCGGCTGCCCCCGCCGTGCTTGAAGGCGTAGGCGTTCAGCATGGTCTTGAGGGCGTGCGGGTACTTCTCCAGGTCGGAACGCCCGTCCAACCGGGGCGACCATTCCCCGGCGTTCAAAGCGTTCTGCATGAGCCGCATCCGCGCCATCAGACCACGCGCCTCCCGATCATCCGCCCGCGCCGGGGCGTGAACTCGTAGCCGTTCGCAAAGACGGAACTGCCCCCACTCCCAGGCGGGCCACCCGAGATACCGACCACCACCTTCCCCCGCGACTGACTAGGGATCGTGCAGCGGATCTCGCTCTCGGACTTCACCACTACATCCGTCACGTTCTCCCCGCCGAAGGTGAGTAAGTTGATCGGCTCCACGAAGTCATGGCCCAGCACCTTCACCGGCTGGCGCTTGTGCTCCCGGCTGGAGGGCGGCTGAATGGCCGTAATCACCGGAATCGCCATTTACCGCACCTCAGTCAGCGTCGTCGCGTCCTGGTGGAACGGCGTGCCTTCCATCCCGTCCATCGTCCGGGCTTCCTTGAGACCATCCAGGTACATCTGTCTCATGTCGGTTGCCAGGGCGCGGTTGGCCGTGAGGGTGATGGCGGCTTTCCACGCCAGCCTGACCGCGATCGTCTCGTAGAGCAGGGCATCGTACTCCGTTGCATCGGTGACGCGCTTGATGAAGCGGATGCTGGCCGTGGACTGGTTCGTGACGAGCGTGCGCCCTTCAATCTGGAACTCGTCTCCCGCGTCTCCGTCCTCCTGGTCATCGTTCAGCGCCAGCACCTTCAGGCAGTAGGGATCTACCGGGAGCTGGAAGGCGTAGGCCCAGTCAAAGGCCGGAGCGGCAGCCAGAAGGACAAGGGTCTCTCTGGCGGTCGCGCAGTTCCAGGGATGAGCCCGGAGCACGGCGTCCCGGTTCGTGTCAAACAGCCGGTCCATCACCCGCGCCGATTCGGTCTCGTCAGAGAAGTCCACGATCGGGTCTTGCCCCAGGAGGGTGAGAGCGATGTTGGCGATTTCGATGTTGCTGACCATCTCACATCCTCCCTACCGGATCTCCGCCCGGTCCTTGATGACGCCCAGCGTGTCCATGACGGTCCACTTGCTGTTCGGCCCCCGGATCTCCAGCAGGCCGAACTGGACCGGCCCGTCTCCGTTGTTCCACTTCGCCAGCGATCCCGCGATGTAGGTGCCAGAGAGCGTGTCGGCGTAGGTGGAATCCCCGTGGGCCACATCCACGTTCGGCCCGATGATCTCCACCAGCCCGTTCGCGTTGAGAGCGCCCGCGAGCGTGGCCGCGAACCGAGCGTACTGGTGCTGGTGGCCAGCGAAGTAGATTTCGCACCCGTGCGCCTTGAGGCTGTCCCCGAAGGCCCTGTCGTACTGGCCCCAGGCCCAATCGCCGGTGTCCCCGTCAAACTGCACGTTCCGCAAGGGGTGATGGGCCACGACGTACTTGTGCTCGATGGTGGCCGGGGCGGTGTCCAGAG
>CAZXXV010000131.1:0-9218 GCA_964644725.1 uncultured bacterium | reverse complement strand
GGAGTAGGCCGGGGCGTCCAGGAGGCTCAGCAACTCGTCGTCCAGCTTCAAGAGGCTGATGGAGGCGCCGGCCATCTCCATGGAGGTGGCGTACTCGCCGATGAAGGCCCGCTGGATCCTCACGCCGCGTCCCTCGATCACCTGGTGGGCCCTGCGGAACAGCAGGTACAGCTCCTCGGGGGGGGTCGCCCCCAGCCCGTTCACCAGGATTGCTACCCGGTCGCCCGACTGGAAGGGCAGGTCGTCCAGCGCCCGTTCGGTCATGATCCGGCCGATCTCGTCGGCCGTCTTCAGCTTTCCCCGCTCGATCCCGGCCTCCCCGTGGATGCCCATTCCCAGCTCCATCTCATCCTCGCCAATGGTGAAGGTGGGCCTCCCGACCGCCGGGATCGTGCATGGCGACAGCGCCACGCCCATGCTGCAGGTATTCTCGACGACCTGCTGGGCGGTCGCCGCCACCCCGGAGAGATTCGCCCCGGTCTCGGCCTTGGCACCGGCGATCTTGTAGGCAAAGAACAGGCCGGCCACGGCCCGGCGCTTCTCGGCGGAGGCCTTGGGTGCCGACACCACGTCGTCCCGCACCCGCATGGACTGCACCGAGATTCCCTCAGCCTCGCACATTTCGGCCGCCATGTCGAAGTTCATGATGTCGCCCGAGTAGTTCCCGTACAGGTACAGGACGCCCGCACCGGCATGAATCGCCTTGGTGACCGCCACCATTGCCTCGACCGACGGGGAGGAGAAGACATTGCCGATGGAGACGCCGTGAAGCAGTCCTGGCCCGACATATCCCAGGAACACGGGGATGTGTCCCGAACCCCCGCCCGTGGCGATGGCGACCTTGCCCGCCACGGGCGCGTCCGCTCGCACGAGGCCGCGCGCCGTGCCGGGCGCACGCTTCAAGTGATTGGGATGCGCGAGCAGGATGCCCTCGATGGTCTCGTCCGCGAACGCTTCCGGGCTGTTGATGATTTTCTTCATGGTGACGCCCTCCTAGAACGCGATAAGGTCGTCGGAGATACTGAACAACAGATGGCACGCACCAATGTTATAGCATGATCGCATGATCGGCGAGGCGAACTCTACCACCTTGCCACTATTCCATACAACAGGACTTCGACCACCGCGGTCAGTACTTTGTGGCGCCGGCGGTGAGGCCACCCACGAATTGGTCGGTGAAGAGGGCGTACACCGCCACCACCGGGAGGGAGGCCAGCAGCGCCCCGGCCATGAGCGATCCCCAGTAGAACACGTCCCCTCGGACCAGTTCAGCCACCACACCCACGGCCAGGGGTTTCTCCGTGCTGGAGGAGATGAAAGTCAGGCCGTACACCAGCTCCCCCCAGGAGAGGGTGAAGCTAAAGAGGGTCGCCGTCACGATCCCCGGCCGCGCCACGGGCAGGACGATCCGAATGAGCGTCGCGAGCCGCGAGAGGCCGTCTACCATGGCGCACTCCTCCACCTCACGCGGGAGGGTGCGGAAGTAGCCCATGAGGAGCCATGTGCAGAAGGGAATCAGGAATGAAGGATACGTCAGGATGAGCGACCACAGGGAGTCGGTGAGGCTGGCCCGCGCCACCATCTCGGCCAGCGGAATAAACAAGAGCGTGGAGGGGATCAGGTACGAGATGAAGATCCCCATGGCAAAGAGGTCCGCCCCGCGGAACTTGAGACGGGTGAGCCCGTAAGCCGCCACAATGCTGATGACGAGCGAGATGGCCGTCGCCCCTGTGCAGACGAGCACGGAGTTCTTGAACCACGTGACGAACTCGGTCTGCCGGAAGAGGAAGGTGTAGTGCTCCAGGGTGATCCCCTGACGGATCACCAGCGGGATAGCCGACAGGTCGTACAGCTCACGATTCAACTTCAGGCTGGTGACCAGCATCCAGTAGAACGGAAAGAGCGTGAACAGGAGAAAGGGCGACAGCGCCAGCCCGCGCCAGAATCCGCCCCTACGTGTCCGCTCCGGAATCCTAGGCAAATTCCTCTCCCTTGCGCACAATCCGCAGCAGCACGTAGGAACCCACCACCAGGACAGGGAAAAGGAACAGGGTGATGGCTGCGCCCATCCCGAGGCGCGTCCCGGCCAGCCCGATCCGGTAGGCCAACGTGGCGAAGAGATGGGTGCTCTGGAGCGGACCCCCGCGCGTTAAGACGTGGACGATGATGAAATCCGAGACGGTCATGATCACCGAGTACAGCAAGACGATGCCCAGGATGGGTCGCAAAAGCGGCAGAGTGACATACCAGAACCGCGCCCGGGGCCCGGCCCCGTCCACCCGGGCCGCGTCGTAGAATTCCCCCGGGATGGAGACTAAGCCGGCCAGGAGGCATATTGCGAAGAACGGGAGCCCGCGCCATACGTTCACGCTGATGACTGCCGCGCGAGCCCACCAGGGATCGCTGAGCCAGGGGACGCCAGAGCCGAGGCCCACCACCCTCAGGCACCAGTTGAGCACACTGTAGCTGGGGTCGAACATCCACCGCCAGGCTAGGGTGCTGAGGCTGGCGGGGATGACCCACGGCAGCAAGATGATGCCGCGGAGCAGCCGCTGCCCGCGCACCACTTTCTCCAGCAGCATGGCCAGAGTGAGGCCCAGGACCAGCTTCAATCCTACGGAGACCACGGTATACAGGCCGGTATTGAACAGGGTCTGCTGAAAGACGGAATCCTGGGAGAGCGCCTCGAAGTTCTCCAGGCCGATGAAGTGGCCCGGCAAGCCAACCCGCTTGTCGGACAGGCTGAAGTAGATTGAGAGCAGAAACGGGTACGCGATCAGCACCGCCAAGGCGATGAGCGCCGGTGCGACCATCAGGTAGCCGGTTCGTTCATCACGCATCTCCGTCCCCCGGGGGAGGGGCCCCGGCCGCCCGTCGGCGGCCGGGGCCGGTGGTGGAAATGCTACGCGCGATACGGAGCGTAGACCCGCTGCAACTGCTTCTCAGCCCAGGCCATCGAATCCGGGATGCTCATCTCGTTGGTCACCACCTTGACGAACATGAGAGGGACGATGAGTAGGTTGTAGGCGATCTGCGACCCCGGGTTGGGTGGCGCGGGCCACATCGGCGCGCGGATCTGCTCCACGGGCGGTTCGTAGTAGCGGAGCTGATGTTCGGTCTTCCAGATAGGATGGCCCTGGAGCGCGCGCAGCGGGGCCTGATTGTACCCGCCGGCGGCTACGATCTGGCGGTCGTAGTTGGGCTTGTCCATCAGGAACTTGATCAGGTCCTTGGCGAGGTCAATGTTGCGCGAGAACTTCCAGATCGCCAGGCTGTTGCTGTCCCCCACCCGGTAGGCCCCCTGCGGCCCCGACGGCATGGGCACGTGGTCGAACTTGTCGGCGATCGGCAGCTTCTGCAGCCTGGACACCAACCAGATGCTCGGCGGGTTCGGGGTCCACGAGCCGACGCCGGACAGCATATACTTGTTGTTCCCGGAATCGTCCCATCCCAGCATATCCCGCGTCATGTATGGGAACAACTCCTTGACGTACTCCAGAGCGGCCTTCGTCTCGTTCGACTTGATGACGACGTTGCCCTTGGCGTCCACGGCCTTGCCGCCCATGCTCCAGAGGACCGGGCACAGGCTGCCGAACGCGTCGAAGGTCTCGGCGGTCACGAGGCCGACGGGATGCCTGTTCTTCTGCAGCTCCTTGGCCTTCTGGAGAAGCCCGTCCCAGTTGAGCTTTTGGACGTCCTCGACGCTCATCCCGATGGCCTTCCAGTAGTCCACGTTGATGTTGGCGATCAGGCTCTGATGGTACCACGGGACCGCCTTCCAGTGGCCGTCGAGAGAGCAGAGGTACTTGCCGATGTCCGACCACGGCCCGTACCGCTTCCCCAAGTCCTCGGCCACATCGTCCAGGTCCAAGAGATTTTCCTTGTACAGTGCGGGGACGAAGTTGTAGCCCAGGATGATGTCGTGTCCCCGTTTCGCCTCCGCCTCCCCCGCTAGCTTGGGCATGAGGTCCGGCAGCGAGAGGAAGTCGACCCGGGCGTTGACCTTCCGGCTGTTCGCCCACTCGGCGACCAGCTTTTGCAGCTCCGGGTTGTAGGTGGGAACGAAGTGGCTCCAGGTCAGCAGGGTCACCTCGGGCGCCTGCGCCTGAGCGGTCCCCCGGACAAAAAACGTCGAGGCGCCCACCATTCCCATGGCCTGGAGGAACCGCCGGCGCGACCAGGGTCCACCGGGGGCTCCCCATTGCCGTTGCATAGCCTGCAGTTTCATGGCGTCCTCCTTTCCATGCCGTCCAATAATCCGAAGGCCGTCATTGGCCCTCCGGGTCAGGCTGCGAGATAGGTCCGCCGGACATAATCGTTATTGATCAGGTCCCGGGACAGACCTTGGAGCACCACCTTGCCGTTTTCGAGGACGTACCCCCGATGGGCCACACTGAGGGCCGCCCGAGCGTTCTGCTCGACAATGAACACTGTCTTACCAGCTTGGGCCACACGCCGGATGTCGGCATACACCTCCGCGACCATTTTAGGGGCCAGACCGAGGGATGGCTCGTCCAGCATGAGGAGCTGCGGCTGCGCCATCAGCCCCCGGGCGAAGGCCAGCATCTGTTGTTCCCCTCCGCTGAGCGTGCCACCTAGCTGGTTCAGCCTGCCCTCCAGGTGGGGGAAGAGGCGCAAGACCATCTGCAGGTTCTGCCGGAACGCCTCCCGGTCCCGCCGATGGGCGAATGCCCCCAGTTCCAGATTCTCCCGGGCAGTGAGGCCACCGAATATCCGCCGCCGCTGGGGGACACACACGATCCCACGTCGCACGATCTCGTGGGCCGGCAAGCGATGGATCGGCTCCCCCCGAAACCGCACGCTGCCAGCGGTCGGGTGAAGCAGCCCGGTGATCACCCGGAGGACGGTGGACTTCCCGGCGCCGTTTGCACCGAGGAGGGCCACCACCTCGCCCTCCTTCACCTCGATGTCGATCCCGAACAGGACGGGCACGCTGTCATAGCCAGCGTGGACGCCCTCCACCGTCAGCATCACCCGTCGCCTTCCTGAAAGCCCCACTCCCGGAGGCTGGCACAAACGTTGGGCGGGAGGGGAATGCCTTCCTTCAGCCGTCGCCGGCGGCAGCGGGCCTCGGGCTCTCCGGGCAGGAGGATCTCCTCCGCCCCCGGGGCGAGAGGCATGGCCTTGATCTCCCGGATCATCTCATCCATCCGGGCCTTGAACCGGCCCGGATCCACGAACCGCCGGATGTCGAGGGCCGCCACGAAGTGACCCAGGTTCTGGACCTCGATCAGCTCGAACGGGCGGGGGATGTGCGGCCCGAAGGGGCTGCCGGTGAGCAGCGCCGACAGGACCTCGACCACCAACGCGAGGCCGAAGCCTTTGAAGCCTCTCGACCCTCCGAGCGGGAGGAGCGCGCCGCCCTGAGCCTTGGCAGGATCCATGGTCGGGTTCCCCTCGGCGTCCACGGCCCACCCCAGCGGGATGGGCTGACCGGCCGCGGCGGCCGCGAGCACCCACCCAAAGGCCAGGACGCTAGTGGCCATGTCCAGGATGATCGGGTCCCGGGACCCGGCCGGGATTACCACGCTCAATGGATTGGTTCCCAGGTAGCCTCGCGCAGCGCCGAAGGGTGTGACCCCCGTATCGGCATGAGAAACAGCCAGGCCGATCATGTCGTGCTCGAGGGCCTGCATGGCGAACCAGGCCGCGGCCCCGAAATGGTGGCTTTCCGTTGCCGCCACGCACCCCACGCCGGCTTCCCGCGCCAGATTGATGGCCTCCGCCATCGCCCGCTGTCCGACGACCTGCCCGGCGCCATGTCCACCGAAGAGGAGAGCGGTGCCGGGGCCGGTTCGCTCCAGACGCATCTGTGGCGACGGCCGGATCAACCCGGCTTTAACTCGGCGAGCGTAAATCGGGAACCGGACGACCCCGTGGGTGCTGACGCCCCGCAGGTCCGTATCCACGAGGGACTCGGCCACGATCTTTGCGCCTGCCTCGTCCAGGCCGGCCCGGACGAAAGCCTCCCGGCAGAATCTCTCCAGCGCTTCCGCCGAGACGACGACGGCTGTTTCCCCTTTCGGCATGCTTCCTCCTCAGTATTTGGTGGCGCCGGTCACGAGGCCGCTCACGTAGTAGTCCATCAGGGACCCGTAGGCGATGACCACCGGGACAGAGGCCAGGAGCGCCCCCGCCATGAGCGGCCCCCAATAGAAGACGTCGCCCCGGATCAGCTCGGCCACGGTGCCGGCCGTGAGGGTCTTGTGGGTGCCGGAGGCGATGAACGTCATGGCATAGATGAACTCGCCCCAGGCCAGCGTGAAGGAGAAGAGAGTCGCTGTGACCACGCCCGGCAGGGCCAACGGCAGGACGATCTTCATGAGCACCTGCCGGCGGGTCGCCCCGTCCACGATGGCGCTCTCTTCCAGCTCCTTGGGGATGGTGGCGAAGTAGCTAATCAGGAGCCAGGTGCAGAAGGGCACGACGAAGGTGGGATAGGTGACGATCAGGGAGAGCAGGGAATCACTCAGGCCCAGCGCCGTCACCACCCGGGAGAGGGGGATGAACAAGAGGGTCGGCGGGACCAGGTATGTGACGAAAATCCCAATGCTGAAGGCGGCTGACCCCCGGAAGGGGATCCGCACCAACCCATAGGCCGCCGCGGTGCTGATGACGACCGAGAGCCCGGTGGCTACGATAGAAACGACCAGGGAGTTCCAGAACCACATCGGGAACTGGGTGCGCGTCAACAGGAAGACGTAGTGCTGCAGGGTGGTGCCCTTCTGCACCAGGAAGGAGAGGTGAGTCACGTCATAGATCTCGGCATTCCGGCGCAGGGAGGTCAGGAGCATCCAATAGAACGGGAAGAGGGCGAAGCCGAGGTAGGGCAAGAGGCCCACGTAGGCACCGATCATGCCGACACGACGGCGGAGCGCACTCATTGGGTCTGCCCCCGCGTGATGCGCAGTTGGAGATACGCGACGGCCGCCAGGAACGGGAAGATGAACAGGGAGATCGCCGCCCCCTTGCCGATGTCCCCCGAGGCCAGGCCCATCTCGTAGGCGAAGGTGGCGAAGAGGTGTGTGCTGTTCATCGGTCCGCCCCGCGTCAGCACGTAGACGATGTTGAAATCGGAGACGGTCATGATGATGGAGTACAACACGATGACGCCCAGAACCGGCTGCAGCAGGGGCACGGTGATCCGGGTGAAACACGCGACCCGCCCCGCCCCGTCGATCTGCGCGGCCTCGTAGAACTCCTCCGGAATCGACACCAGGCCCGCCAGGAACGAGATCGCGAAAAAGGGGAGTCCCCGCCACACGTTCACTGTGATCACAGCCACCATGGCCCAGAAGGGATCGCTGAGCCACGGGATCCGTTCACTGATCAGGCCCAGCTTGAGCATCCCGAGATTCACCACCCCGGAGAGGGGATCGAACATCCACCACCAGCCGAGCACGCTCAGCGTGGACGGCACAACCCACGGCAGCAGGATCATCCCCCGGAGGACCCGGCGGCCGACCGTGGCACGCCGGAGCAACAGGGCCAGGCCGAGGCCCAGGACAGTCTTGAACACCACCGCGACGCCGGTGAAGAGGAGGGAGTTCCGCACGGTGTGGCGGAAGATGTCCCCCCGGAAGAGGTCGGTGAAATTGCGCAGGCCGACGAACTGGCCCGCGACCCCGGCCTGTTTGGCGGTGAGGCTGAGGAGCAAGGCATAGAAGAACGGATAGGCCACCAGGCCGACCACGAGGAGGGCGGCCGGGAGGACGAAAAGAAACCCCGTCACTTCCTGCCCGCGCCACAACAGAGAAGCCGCAGGGGGGCGGCCAAGTGGCCGCCCCCCCGTGGTGTTTAGCGGTACAGTTGCTTCAGCTCTTCCTCGGCCCATCGCATCGCATCCTGTGTCGAGGCGCCGGTGATGGCCTTGCCGAACATCACCGGGATGATGTGCATCACCCAGGCCTTCTGGGCGGCCGCGGCCTTCTCCGGCGGGCCGGGCCAGCCCTGCAACTGGAGATTCTCGGAGACCGGCTCGTAGGCATTCAGGGGGACCTCGGTCTTCCAGATGGGGAAGGTCGTGTACTCTTTGAGGAAGGGCTGATTGTACCCGCCAGAGGCCTCGACCTGCGCCCGTTGGTTCTCTCGTCCCATGAGGAACCGGATCAGATCGGTTGCCAGCGGGGAGGCCTTGAACTTCCAGGTCGCCAGGTAGTAGGAGCCAGTGGATCGGAACCGCCCAGCCGGGCCCGCTGGCACGGGCGCATGGTCAAGGAGCTTGGCGATGTCCGGCACCTCCTTCTGGGCCAGCCGCCAGATGCTGGGCGGATTGAAGGTGAGGGCCCCCTGCCCCGACATGATGAACCGATTGTTGCTGGCGTCGTCCCACCCCAGGACCTCGCGGGGCATGTACTTGGCCAGCTCCTTGACGTACTCGATGGCCTTCGCAGTCTCCGGCGAGTTGATGGCCACCCGGCCGTTCCGGTCCACCGTGGAGGCACCGAACGACCAGAGGATCGGGTACAGGATCAGGTCCGAGTCGTTGGTCTGGCTAATGGCGAAGCCGACGGGCTTCCCCTTCGCGTGGAGCTTCTTGGCCGCCTCCAGGAACTGGTCCCAGTTCATCTTGTGAACCTGCTCCCGCGTGACGCCGATCTCCTGGAGCAGGTCCATGCGATAGACCGCGGGGAAGGACTGGTGGTAGATGGGGATGGCTTTCCAGTGGCCGTCGAAGAAGCTCGTCTCTTTCCCGAAGGGCAGCCAGCCCCCGTACTGGTTGCCCAGCTCGTTGGCGATGGCGTCCATGTCGATCAGGCTGTCCTTGTACAGGCCCGCATCGTAGTTCCTGATGACCACGATGTCGTGGCCCGCCCGCGTCTCGGCCTCGGCCACGAGTTTGGCATTGAACTCGGCCGTGGCGACCCAGTCCGCCCGGGTGGCGACCCCCTTTTGCTTTCCCCAGGCCTCCAGCTGCTTTTGAATTTCCTGCTCCCAGGCCGGGACGAAGTGGCTATTGCACAGAAACGTGATCCCGGCGGGTGCGCCGGACATCGCGGGTCGGGCGGAGACAGCGACTACGAGGACGACCAAGGAAAAGAGTACCACTGCAACCCCTAGATGCCTGAATCGTTCCCTTTTCATGGCGCTTCCCTCCTTTGCTCTCCTCTGACTCCCCACGGGGCCCCGTGAGGCCCCACGGTTATGAGGGGGTCTCCGTGCCTCACCCTGCTCCCATCACCTCCTCGACCCACAGC
>CAZXXV010000130.1:0-9244 GCA_964644725.1 uncultured bacterium | reverse complement strand
GCACAGGCCCGCGCAGCCGGAGGTGGTGAGGATGAGTCCGGTGGCCCCCGACTCGTCCAGACACCGCAGGAGCGCCGTCATGATCTTTCGAGCCCCGGCGGCAATCCCACAGGTTCCCATGTGGACGGTGAGCCTGGCCCGGCCGGCCCCCTCGCGCAGGGACATCGCCCTTCTCATGCTCTCAGCGATCCTGTCCAAGTCTTCCGGCCGCAGCTTTGACACGTTCCTTCCTCTCCCACTCAGGCCGGGTACTTGTCCAGCACCTTGGCCATCTGTGTCGGCGTCATCTTGCCGTAGACCTCCTCGTTGACCGTGACCACGGGGGCGAGCCCGCAGCAGCCCAGGCAGCGCACGGCCTCCAAGGTGAAGCGCATGTCGCGGGTCGTCCCTCCGACCTCGACCTCGAGCGCACTGGCGAGTCTCTCGAGTATCCGCGTTCCACCCTTGACGTGGCAGGCGGTTCCCAGGCAGACCCTGATGAGGTGCTTGCCCCGGGGCGTAAAGCTGAATATGTTGTAGAAGGTGGCGATGCGCAGGACCCGGGCCAGCGGCAGTCCTACCGCCTCGGACACGCGTCTCACCGCGCCTGGCGGCAGCCAGCGCAGCTTCGCGTTGATGTCCTGAAGCACAGGGACGATGGAACTCGGTTCGCTGCCGTGCTCTTCGAGTATGCGGTCGACCTCAGCGCATTGGTCGGGTTCGAGGTCGAGCGGTTCCGGCTCGGGCGGCTCGAAGTAGGCGCGCTTACGCACCAGGCAGCCCGTCGAACATTCCCCGCAGCCGGTGCACTTGGCTGGGTCCACCGAGCGCGCCTTCTTCAGCACCCGAACGCGGAAACGCCCTGGCTCGCCCGTGAGCTCCAGGACTTCCGAGTAGGTCAGCTTCTCGACGTTGGGGTGCCGGCCGCAGTCCACCAGCCGCGGTGCGAGCGTGCACATGGCACAGTCGTTGGTCGGAAAGGTCTTGTCGAGCCGCGCCATCGCGCCGCCGATCGCCGGCCCTGCTTCGACCAGGTAGACCTTGTAGCCGGACTCGGCGAGGTCAAGGGCGGCTTGCATCCCACCGATGCCGCCGCCCACGACGAGCACGGCGCCTACCTTCCCGTCACCCGTACCTGCCCCAAGGTTCATGAGTCGTACCCTCACGTTTCCGCGTCGCCCACCCCGCACCCGCCACCCCGGGGAGCCTTTTCGGGTCCCCTCTCCCAACGGCTCGGACGCCTTCGGCGTCCTACAGCGCCTTGGTCGAGCCCGCTCTCGTCCCGGACTTCCTCGGGACTGCCCGGGGGAGGAAGACCTGAAAGGCCGAGCCCTGCCCGAGGGCCGTCTGTACGTCGATCCTTCCGCCATGCGCCTCGACGATGCGCTGGGCGATAGGCAACCCGAGTCCGGTACCGGGAATGCCCTTCTGCGCTTTCCCTCTGAAGAAGGGCTCGAAGATGCGTTTCCGGTCCTCGGGAGCGATCCCCGGACCTGTGTCGCGCACCGTCACCAGCGTCTCCTCTTTCGTCCCGCTCACCTCCACGCGGACGGAGCCGCCCGCGGGAGTGTAGCGGACGGCGTTGTCCACCAGGTTGGCGAAGAGTTCGGCCAGGGCGCCGGCGTCCGCCTGGATCGTGCTGCACTCGTTCGCGGCCACGCACTCGACGGTGAGCTTGGCGGCCTCGGGACGCTGCTTCACCGCGTCCACCGCCTCCTGGACGAGCGCCAGGAGATCCACGCTGGTCACCGTCCGGGGTCCCTCGCCCTTCTCCAACTGGCACAGCGTGAGCCAGTCGTCCACGAACTGCATCATGTGGTCGGCGCGGTGGGCCGCGATCTCGATCATGCCTCTGGCGCGAGGGTCGACGTCGCCGACGTAGCCCTCGAGGACGACCGCAACGCACTGGCGCAGCACGGCCAGCGGCGCCTTGAACTGGTGCGCGAGCGCCGCCAGGTGCAGGTCCACGGTGGGTGCCCCGCCCTCGAAGAGCGCCGACGTGGCGAGGGCCGCCGAGCGGTGCTCCAGCCCCCGGCGCACCACGGACCGCAGCTCCGCCGGCTTGAACGGCTTCGGCAGGAAGTCAAACGCCCCCGTCTTCATTGCTTCCACCGCCACTTCCAGTGTCGCGTAGCCCGTGATGACGATCCCGACCACATCCGGGTCCAAGGCCTTCACCGAAGCGAGGTACGCCATGCCGTCCATCCCGGGCAACCGCAGGTCTATCAGGACCAGGTCCGGGGCGTGCCGACTGGCAAGCTCGACACCCATCTGTCCGTCGCTGGCCGTTACCACCTGGAACCCCTCTCCCTGGAGGATCTGGGTACAGGCGTCCCGCATCCACTCTTCGTCGTCAACCACCAGCACGCAGGGCGGAGAACCCCGTCTCTGGGCCGTGTTCGCCTGGTCCGTCGTGTCCATGACGTCGCTCCGGCAGAAACTTCTTCAGCTCGGAAAGCAGGTCTGCTCGAACCACAGGCTTGCGCAGGTAACCATCCACGGGAAACAGACTCCGCTCCTCGTCCGGCGCGGACCGGAGTCCAAAGCGTTCTTCGATGGCCGAGACGCCCAGGATCGGTATGTGCTTGATGCGGGGATCGTGTCTCGCTCGCTGACAGAACTCGAAGCCGTCGGTCGTGTTCTCCATGATGATGTCGAGCAGGATGACGTCGGGCTGTTCCCGCCGGGCGACGTCGAGCCCCTCGGGCTCCGAGTAGGCCGACGAGACCTCGTACCCGGCCGCCTCGAGGATCAACCGGACTGTCGCCTGATAGTCGCGGTCATCGTCCACGACCAGGATCCTCGGCCGGGGCCTGGCCCTGGCGGGTCGCGGCGCGCCCGTCGCCTCTTCGACCGCGGCGACGAGCTCTTCAGGGCTGGAATAGGTGTTCCAGCCACTGCTGATGTAGTAGTAGAACACGTTCAGTGCCCGGACCTGCTCTTCGAGCTCGCGCGTGTTCTCCCGCGCCGCAAAGATGATCTTGGCGTGCGGACAGAACTGCTGCAGGATGGGAACGGCCTTCAGCCCCGGGATGTCTCGAAGCTCCGCGTCAACGATCACGCAGGTGCGCGGAGCCATACTCATGACCCCCGCTGCGTCTGCCAGGCTCGAGGCGGACTGCACGTCCTCCCAGCCCGTGTCCAACAGGGCGCGCACAAAGCCTTCCCTTCGTCCACTGTCTCCGCAGAGCACCAGCACCGCCGCATTCGCCACGCGAATCCTCCCTCGCCTAAGACCAATGGAGAGCAACACGCGTGCGAAGAACGGCCTGCCGGACGGTTTCCCTGTGCCGTCCGTGGAGGAGACGAGGTCGCGGAGGGGCAGTGGCGGCATCGGGGAACGCTCTAACCTGTTGGGGAGCTGAAACTTCCGTCTGTCAGTAGACCCCAGTGAGGTGCGGGAGCTGGCTCCCGTCCGCCGCAGAATTCAGGAGAGATTCTGGCGGAACGATGGGCTTGTGTGAGCACATCCGCGGAGAGAAGCGGGGCACTTGGCCACGGGGCTGGGGCAATCCGCCCCAGCCGACTTATTTGGTCAGGCCGTAGGTCTGCATCTTGCGCCACAGGGTCTTACGGTCAATCCCAAGCGCCTTGGCGGCAGCGGTGCGGTTGTTCCGATGATGGGCGAGCACCTTGATGATGTGTTCCCTCTCCACCTCGGTGAGGGGGAGGGAGCCGTCGCCCTTGGCTTCGGGCTTCACGACGGGCCCGTAGTACTGGAGGTCAGCCGGGGTGATGGTGTCGCCCGCGGCGAGGACGATGGCCCGTTCGATGGCGTTCTCCAACTCTCTGACGTTGCCGGGCCAGTTGTACTTGGCGAGCATGTCCAGGGCCTCGCTGGTGAAGCCGCGGATCCTCGCGGACCGGCGGCCCTCCTGCTTCTTCTCCAGGAAGTACCGGGCGAGCAGGGGAATGTCCTCCCGCCGCTGGCGCAGGGGTGGCAGGATGATCGGCACCACACAGAGCCTGTAGAAAAGGTCGTCCCGGAAGCGACCGGCCCTGACTTCCTCCTGGAGATCCCGGCTTGTGGCGGCGATGATCCGGACGTCCACCGGGATCACTTGCGTGGCGCCGACGCGGGTGAACTCCCGCTCCTGGATCACCCGGAGCAGCTTCGTCTGGATGTCGGGGTTGACGTTCGCGATCTCGTCGAAGAAGATGGTACCACCGTTGGCCAACTCGAAGCGGCCGTGCTTGGTGCTCGTCGCCCCCGTGAACGAGCCCTTGACGTGGCCGAAAAGCTCGCTCTCGAAGAGCGTCCCCACCAGGGAGCCGCAGTCCACCGTGACGAAGGGCTTGTCACGGCGGGGGCTGTGATCCTGTATCGCGCGGGAAACGAGTTCCTTGCCGGTACCCGACTCCCCGATGATGAGCACGGTGCTGTCGGTGGGGCCGGCACGGCGCACCAGGTCGAATATCTGCCGCATGGCTTCACCCTGGCCGATGAGTTGGGGGCCTCCGCCGTGACGCTCCTCCAGCTGTGACCGCAGCAGGAGGTTCTCCCGGGCCATCCGGGCCCCGCGGATCGTCCGACGCACCGTGAGACGGAGCACTTCCGGTGTGAAGGGCTTCGGCAGGAAATCCGCCGCCCCGAGCTTCATCGCTTCCACCGCCGATTCCACCGTGGCGTAACCCGTGATGACGATGACCGCCGTCCCCGGACTGTCAGCCTCCACCCGACGCAGGAGCTCGATCCCGTCGATCCCGGGCATCTTCAGGTCCAGGATCACGAGGTCGAACAGTTCCCCGCGCACGGTCCCCAGGGCCTCCTCACCCGTGGAGGCCTCCTTCAGGACGAAGTCGTCGGAGGCGAGGACCTGCCGGCACGCATCGCGCGTCGTCTCGTCGTCGTCAACGATCAGGATGCGGGCCCGCTCGCCCACCTCATGCTCCTTTGCTTCCCTTGCCCGGCAGCCGCACCGTGAACGTCGTTCCCTTGCCCGGCACGCTGTCCACTTTGATGGTCCCCAGGTGCCTCTCGATGATCCGGTAGACGATGGCCAGCCCCAGCCCGGTGCCGTGACCTTCCCGCCTGGTGGTGAAGAAGGGCTCGAAGATGCGCTCGAGGTTCTCCGGCGACATGCCACAGCCCGTGTCCGTGAAACTCACCGCGGCCGTCTGCGGCCCGTCCTCGTACCAGCTGCGGATGGAGATGGTGCCGGGCCCGCCGATGGCTTCGGCCGCGTTGACCAGGATGTTGGTGAAGGCCTGCTCCAGCTGGCTCGGATCACAACTGACCTCCAGAGGGGCCGGGCTCAGGTCGAACTTCACCTGGACCCCCCCGAAGATGCTCTGGCCTTTCACCAGGTCGTAGGTGGTGCGGACGATGGCGTTCAGGTCCACGGCCCGGCGGGTGCCCGGTTCCGGACGGGCGAAATCGAGGAGCCCGCGCACGATGTCTCGGCAGCGGATGGCCTCGCGCACGATCTTCTCCAGGTTCGCTCGGCCCGGAAAGTCCTCCCGGGTGCCCTCCAAGAGCAGGTGACTGTAGACGATGATCCCCCCCAGCGGGTTGTTGATCTCGTGCGCGACGCTTGCGGCCAGGCGGCCCAGCGAAGACATCTTCTCCGACTGGATGAGCCGAGCCTGCAGGGCCTTGAGTTCGCGGTAGGCCTTCGCCCGCTCGGCCGCCTGCTCGCGCTCCGCCGCCGCGGCCGCCCTCGCCTCGTCGAGCAGCCGCTTCATCTGGCGCATGTCCGTGGCCACCAGCACCATGCCGATCATGTCACCCCCCGGGCTCCGCATCAGCGAGACGTTCAGGCCCACGGGGATCCGCCCGCCCTCCTTCGTCACCAGGGCGGCCTCCAGGTCCGTCGCGCTCCCGGCCGCGCCCAGGCGGGTCCACCACGGACCGGAACCGGGCCGGACCAGGCCCGAAGCCCCGTCCCTGAAGATGGTGTCGAGCGGCTTCCCCAGGAGCTCCTCCCGCGCATAGCCCAGCAGACGACAGCACGCGTCGTTGGCCATGGTGATGACGGAGTTATGGTCCGCGACCACGAGCGAGCTCACCATGCTGCGGATGATGTTGTCGGTGAACGCCTTGGCCTGGTGAAGCTCCTCGTTCCTCTTCTCCGCTTCCGCCTGCGTCTGCGCCAGGTCGCCGTAGAGCGACTCCACCGTCCGGACGATCTCGATCCACAGGTTCTCTTCGAGCTGCGAACTTGAGACCTCCGGTGCCGTCCCCATGCCACGCTCCGAAACGGAAGCCCCCGGGCCCGCGCTCAGTGCACCGTGCAGAAGAGACAGGGGTCGAACGACTTGACCACGTGCGCCATCACCGTGGGCCGCTCCGGGTCCGGCACCGGGGTGCCCACCAGCGCCGTCTCCAGCGGCCCGGGACAGCCGTCCGAGTCCCTGGGCGAAAGGTTCCAGCCCGTCGGGGTGACGATCTGGTAGTTGCGGATCTTGCCCCCCTCCGCCCGAAGCCAGTGCCCCAGCAGCCCGCGCGGGGCCTCGACCAGCGCCATCCCCGAACCGGACACCGTCCGGGGCGTCTCCCGATAGAACGGCTCTTCTGGGTCCACCTCGGCCAGCCAGACGTCGACCTGGTGAAGCAGGCGGACGGTCTCGTGCAGTCGGGCCGTCTCCCGCACGAAGACGCAAGGCCCGTGTCTTGCCAGCAGGTCCGTGACGAGCGGGTCGCGGTCGTTGACCATGCGCGCCAGCGGGCCAACCTCCGCCGGGCGCCCCCCGTAGCGCGGGGCTTTCGCCCAACTGTAGGCCTCCGCCCGCTCCGGGGCCGGGTCGCTCTCACCCTCGAACGGAGAGACGCCCCCCTCCTGGCCACTGTACCAGGAGTGCTTCACGTGCTCCGCGATCTTGGCCGGGGAAAACTCCTCGGCGTCCCCGTCGTGGAATCCCGGCCTCATCAGCGTCTCGCCTGTCGGACCGGGCCAGCCGCCGCTCGAAAGGAACTGGGCCGGCCACGTACCGATCCTGTCCAGCCCGTGCGCCAGGGAGAACCGGATGAAGATGCCCATGTCACTCGCCGCGTGCGCCCCTTCTCCCAGCCACCGGTCCAGGTCCGCCCCGCTCCCCAGCGCCAGCCACTCGTCCAGCTCACACCCGATCATCTGCTGCCTGATGAACTCGCCGAACTCACCCAGGAGCCCACGTGCGCGCCGTATCTCACTGGCGCTCAACGGTTTCGTCGTGCCCCCGGGCTGAATCGCGAGCGTGTTCGGCCACTTGCCGGCGAAAAGCCCCATCACCCCCAGGATGTCCTCTCGCGCCCGAAGCGCACGGGTGAACGAGCCCCCCTCCGGAGGGAGCAGCCGCCGTATCTCCTCCTCCGAGGAGTCCGCCGGGTCGGGGGCGAACGAGAGGTAAAAGTGCGTCAGGTGACTGAGGATGCCCTCAATCGCCTGCATCACGTTGCTGACGAGGTAGGCGTTGCGCGGCATCTCCGTCCCCGCCACAGCCCGGATCGCCGCGGCGGCCGCCGCCGAGTGCGCTAGCCCGCACTGCCCGCACACGCGACAGGCAATGACGATCGCGTCCATCACGTCGCGCCCCCGCAGCATCAGTTCGAACCCGCGGTACAGGGTCCCCGACGCCAGGGCGCGGGCGATGCGCCCGTCCTCGATGTCCACCCGCACCTCCAGGTCGCCTTCCAGGCGGGAGAACGGGCTAAACACGATGGTCTTGGTGACCATCCTCCGGCAACTCCTCGCTTTCCGGTGGCAGCGGCTTGTCAGAGACCGCGTTCGTCCGCAGTCGGTCGGGACACGCTAACTTCGAGAGCCCGCTGATGGCTACGTACCAGGCCTTGGGCACGTCCAGGGGCAGGCTCGTGGGGATGCCCCCGATCTTGGCCGTCTCGAAGAACGGCACGAACCCGTCAGGGAACCTGGGTGACGTGCAGGAGAGGCAGGGGAACCCTCCACGCGTGCAGCTCCCCGTGCGGGAGAGCCACAGACGCTCGTTGCAGTCCGATTCGCACAGCGTCCCCTTGCAGCCCAGGTTCTCGAAGAGGCATCCCTGCTGCGAATAGGAGGCCGCCGAAGCCTTGAACTCGTAGTACTCGTTCCTGGGACAGGCGTGGTGCGCCAACTTGCCGTAGAACGTCCGTGGGCGGTTGAACCTGTCCAGGTCCACCTCCCCCAGCCGCCCGGCCCGCAGCGCCCACAGTGTTCCGATGATCCAGTCCGGATGGGCCGGGCAGCCGGGGACGTTCACCACAGCCAGGCCTCGACCGCTGCGGTAGTCGGCCCCGAGCAGACCGCCCTTGCTGTCGCGGTAGTACTGCAACCCCGTCGCCCCCATCGGGTTACGTCCGCAGGCCATGATCCCGCCGAATGAGGCGCACGTGCCGACGGCGACCGCGTAGTCCGCTCGAGGCGCGATGGCTCGGATCCATTCCGTGAGGGACTTGGCTGACACCCAAGCCACAGGCTGTGGGGGCGTCAGGTACGTAGCACCTTCCACCACGAGCAGGTCGACGTGCACCTTCCCCGTCGCACACTCGTCGAGCACCTGGACCATCTTCTCGTCGGCCCGGTCGTGAAGATAGGGGTACCCCAGGAGGGTCACGTCAAGGGTTCGGATGGCGGCTTGGAGCCGGGGATGGTCGGAGTTCAGCAAGGAAGCGGTCTCTCCGCCACAGCACCCAGCTTGAATCCAGAGGAGATTTGCCACGGGTCTTGCCCTCCCACCGAGGCACTATTCCCCAAATACCTTAATTCTACCCCTTGGCGAACACCTGTCAAGCCTTTCTCGCTCGTCCCACGTAGCGAAGGAGAGAGGCCCCTACCTCCTGAAGGTTCCTGCCGGCCAGCGCCCCTCCCCTTCACAGCGGGAAAGCTTCGCTACCTCCCAGAGTGGCAGGGGCGCCGAACTGGTCGCTGTGGATTTCGACATGACAGGCCGGGGGCGAACCGGGTAACGGGTCTATCCGCGGCCGGCACAGCTTGGGCTTGCCCAAGGTGTGCCACCCAACGGCGACCGTGCCCGTGGGCACCGCCCGGCATTCGGTTGGCCCCCGGCCCAAGGTCAGCGTGGCGCCCGGAGGGGAGGAGGACGTTGCGGCAGGGAGCGGGCCCAGAGGTTCGGCGCGGTCAGGTAGCTTTCCAGCTGGGGCTGTCGGCGCCCAGCGGCCTGCGCCCGGCGGGCGAGCTCCTGCTCGGGAGCTGACTCGGGGGCAGGAAGGGGGTACGGTTCCGTCCGCGGTCGGGACAGGTACCAGACGTACTGAGCGATGGCGATGAAGTCCTCCCCTTCCAGCTGGATGTCAGGCCGGTTGTTCGCCCTGCCAATGTTCCGCAGC
>CAZXXV010000129.1:0-9254 GCA_964644725.1 uncultured bacterium | reverse complement strand
CAGGCAGCCACGAGGTGGCGGGAGATGAGCCCACCTCTGGAGAGCGCCAGGGAGCAGACACGGCGGCCTCCGGCATCCGGGGCGGCCGCCCGCCTCACTTGAACAACGAGAACTCGATCTCCTGGGCAGTGAGGAATTCCAGCAGGGCCGGGACGCCATCGTGGGTCTTGCGGATCGCGCGCTTGATGGCCGGGATGACCTCGCCCGGCTGGGTCACCCGCTCGCCGTATCCGCCGAAGGCCCGGGCTAAATCGGCGTAGTTGCCGGAGATGTCGGTGCTGCGGTACTTCTCCGTCGCCACCTTCATGACCGGCAGCTCCATCGCCATGGAAAAGTTGTTCAGCAGGATGGACAGGATGGGGATGCGCTCGCGCACGGCGGTCTCGAAATCCATGCCGGTAAAGCCGATGGCCGCATCCCCCCAGACGTTGACGCAGAGCTTCTCGGGAGCGACGAGCTTCGCCCCCATCACCAGCCCCAGGCCGTAGCCGAGCTGCGTGGTCTTGCCCCAGCCGAGGTAGGTCAAGGGGGCGACGCTCTCCCAGAAGGGGGAGAGCTGGTCGCGCGGACTCCCCGCATCGTGCGTGATGATGGTGTTGGCCCGATCCACCGTGTGCAGCAGGTCCCAGATGACGCGATACGGGGAGAGGGGCACCGCGTCCGAGGTGAGCTTCGGCATCCACTGGGCGAGCCACTCCGCCTTGACCGTCTGAATCTCCTGGGCGACCCGCTCTCGCCTCCCGCGCGGGCGTCCGCCCAGCCGGTCGCTGACCTCTGCCACGAGGGCCCTCAGCGCAAGCTCGGCATCCCCGACGAGGGCATAATCGGCGGGGATGGCCTTGTTGAGGTCGGTGGGATCCAGTGTGGCGTGGACGATGATCTTGTTCTTCGGCATGGGCACGGCGAAGTTGCTCGTGGCCAAGCTACATCCGATGCCGAAGATCACGTCCGCGCCGTGCAGGAAGTGATGAACGGTCTTCGGGATGGACCGGCCGCCGGATCCCAGCGACAGCGGGTGGTCCTCGGGAAAGGCGCTCTTCCCCTGGAGACTCGTCGTCACCGGGGCCTCCAGTAGCTCTGCCAGCTCGCGGAGGGGCTGCCAGGCGCGCGCGTAGTGGACCCCCTGGCCGGCGTAGATGACAGGCCGCTGGGCCTCCGTGAGGACCCGGGCCACCTCGGTGACCGCCTGCGGGTCAGGAGCCGTGCGCGTGCCGAACGTGGGCCGATACACCAGCGGCTCGGGCACCTCCTCGGGGAAGACGTCGGTCGGGATCTCCACCAGGGCCGGGCGCGGGCGACCGTTCCGCACCTGCGTGAAGGCCCGGCGCAGGGCATCCGGGATGGCGTCGGCGCAGGTCACCTGTTCGCACCACTTGGTGATGTGACGGTAGTTGATGAACGAGTTGAAGTAGGGCGGGATGTTGGTGAGTCGCCGCGGGTAGCCGGCCGGCAGCACGACGATGGGCACCGATTCCCCGTACGCCTGGGCCACCCCGCCGAAGGCGTTCTCGGACCCGGGGCCGTGCTGCATGGCGAACACGCCGATCCGCCGCCCAGAGGAGACGCGGCTGACCGCATCTGCCATGTGCAGGCCGGTCCGCTCTTGGCGGACGATGATCGTCCGGATGTCGGCCTGGGCGGCCGCCTCGATGATGGGGTTGACGGGGTAGCCGATGAGGAACTCGATCCCTTCGCGTTTCAGGATCTCCGCGACCGCAGCGGCAGCCTTCATGGGTGGTCTCCCTTATCGTTGTGAGTCGGTAGATTGAGCTTGGGCAGAGGTCACGCCGTCGATCGCACTCCGTCCGGTGTTTTCATTTTACGGCAGTGGATGTCGAGCAGCGCTCGCTGCTGAGCTGAGCGAGAAAAGTCGACGCCCCCCTGACGCATCCCTTTTCACCCAAGAGCATGCCCATGGTTTCGAATACGCTTTGCTTGCTCGTTCTGTCAATGAAGAAGTCGGGGAGGTATGACTCAATGAACCTCTGGGGCTGGGGCGGAGCGTTCCTATGGATACGGCAGGAGAAACCGGCCGACCGAGTCATTTCTTTTTGGACCAGGGCTGGATGGCCGAGTATAATTCACGGGGCTCCATCCGGGGAGACCCTGAAGCGCTGGGCGGTGGCCAGCGGAGGATTGAGTCCCTCCAGGGAGAATGGGGGCTACCGGCAACCTCCGGGAACCTGGAACTCATCAAGATGAGGTGGGCATGGATCTCGGATTGAAGGGAAAGGTAGCAATCATCGCCGCGTCCAGCAAGGGAATGGGAAAGGCTGCAGCCATGGGTCTGGCCGCCGAGGGAGCGCGAGTGACCATGTTGGCCCGCAACGAGACGGATCTCAACAAGGCGGCGGAGCAGATCCGGGAGAAATTCCGGGCCGAGGTGCTTGCCATTCCGGCCGACGTCAGCAAGTACGACGATGTCAAGCGGGTGGTCCGGGAGACGGTGGGGCGATGGGGCACGGTAAACATCCTGGTGAACAACGCTGGAGGGCCGCCACCGGGCGGCTTCGACGACATAGATGACGCGGGGTGGCAGGTGGCCTTCGAGCTGACCCTGCTGAGCGTCGTCCGTCTGGTGCGCGAAGTTCGGCCCCACATGCGGAGGGCGGGCGGTGGCGCGATCATCAACCTCCAGTCAACCTCGGTCAAGGTTCCCCTGGACAACCTGATTCTGTCCAATGCCATCCGCAGCGGGGTCATCGGGTTGGCCAAGTCCCTTTCGAGAGAGCTGGCCAAAGACAAGATCCGCGTGAATAACGTTCTGCCTGGCGCCATCCTGACAGATCGTCTGCACTACCTCATCGGCGCGCAAGCGGAGAAATTCGGGAAGACTTTCGAAGAGATACGACACACGTGGGAGACAGATATCCCGCTGGGCCATCTGGGGGATCCGGAGGATGTTGCGAACATGATCGTGTTTCTGGCCTCAGATCGGGCGAGATATGTCACCGGGGTGACGGTGCAGGTGGACGGAGGGATGGTTCGCAGTATGATGTAGACCAAGCCGCGGGGACGGGTCCTTCGCCCTCGCGCTGACCGTTGTTGTTCTTCCCTTTCTGTGTGTCGGTCTATCGTGGTATCTTACTGCCGCTCTTGACCCTGTGTTCTTGGCAGGTATCGCCGCGACTGATCACCCATGAGTGCCGTCATCCACATCCCGATCTTTCCGCTGCCGGACGTGGTGCTGTTCCCCCACACGCTGCTGCCCTTGCATATCTTCGAGCCGCGGTACCGGCAGATGGTGCGTGACTGCCTGGCCGGTGACAAGCGCCTCGCCATGGGGCTCCTGCGGCCCGGGTGGGAGACCGACTACTACGGGCGACCGCCGATCTATCCCATCGCGGGTGCGGGTGAGATCATTCAACACGAGGAACTCCCCGACGGGCGGTTCAACATCTTGCTCCGGGGGACGATGCGCATCGGCATCACGGCGGAGCTGCCGGCCGACAAGTCCTACCGGGTGGCTCGCGCCCGGCCGCTGCCGGACCGGTATCCTGACGCGAATCCCAAGGCGCTGGTGGACCGGATCGAGCGCCTCAAGGTGTTCTACCTCCGGATCCTTTCCGAGGTGCAGAAGGGGCAGGGGGAGATCGCGAAGATCTTCAGCGGGGTGAAGGACCCCGGCATCATCGTGGATCGGATCGCCGGCGCGGCCATTGCAGACGCCGAGACGCGCCAGCAGGTGCTGGAGGCGGTTGAGGTGGCCACGCGCCTGGCGATCGTGCAGGATCACCTCGTGGCCGTCCTTTCCCACCTCTCTGACCGCAGCGCGCCGGCCGAGAGGTCCACGGGGCGCCAGAACTGACAGGGCCTATCTGGATCATCACCGCGGGTCAGGCGTACCACACCGGGGCAAGAAAGACCTTGGCAGCCACCCAGAAGACAAAGTCCGCTCACCGGATCTACTGCGCAGGCCCGCTGTTCAACCGGGCCGAGCAGGCGGAGATGGCGGAGATCACCCGAACGCTGGAGGGCGCCGGGTTCCGCGTGTTTCTTCCCCACCGGGATGGCTTCGTCTTTGCAGATGTCCACCGGGAGTTCCTTCGGGGAGGCTACGACTCCACGGAGGCGACCCGGATGATCCAGCAGGCCATCTTCTGGCTGGATACCTACGAGGTCGTGTCGGGGTGCCAGGGGCTGGTCCTGAACATGAACGGGCGCGTCCCCGACGAGGGGGCAGTGGCCGAGGCCGCCATGGCCTGGATGGCTGGGAAGGCCATCGTCCTGTACAAGGCAGACAGCCGGAGCCTGATTCAGGGAAGCGACAATCCGCTCGTGCTGGGCCTGGGGAACTTCGTCAAGGTGTCCACCATTCCGGAGATCGCCTACGCCTTCACGCAACTCTTCCGGACCAGGCGTGCAGGTGTAGAGGCATCGTTGCCTCACGTCGTCAAGAGCGCCGTCGAGCCCGGCCGCCGCCTTTCCAGGCTCCTCGCCTCCTGTAAATCCCCGGCCGACGTCGTCCCCGTCATCGTTTCCCTCACCCGCCAGTCACGCCGCGCCCCCTCTCGGTGATTTGCCCTCCGCAAGGCGACGGGGCACCACCCGTTGGCCTCTCTCCAGAGGAGGACATGGGATCAGAGGACATGAGCGGGGGAAAGAGCCTCACCGTGCCGGGTGTCCCCCTTCCTGAGCGATACGAGAATTGGGACGACTGATCCGATGGCCAAGGGCGTGGAGAGCCAGGCACGTCGGCAAGATCTGTGGATCCTCTTCGGGGCGTTGTTCCTCTTCCACGCTGCATCGGGAGTGGCCGCGCCCCTGCTGCCGCGGCTTCGGCAGGCTCTGGGAGCCTCGTATCTCCAGATCGGCTGGGTCAATGCCGCCTTTGGCGTCAGTCGTCTCCTCACGAACGTGCCGGCGGGGTGGCTGCTTCGCCGGCGCCCCCCGAGCCTCCTGGTGTTTCTCGGGATGGGGGTCGTTGGGTGCGGAAACTTGCTGGCAGCTTTGGCCGGATCCATTCACGGCGTCATCGCCGGGCGGGCGGTGGCCGGCTTCGGCTATAGTGCTGCGGTCATCGGGACCCTCACGTTGCTGGCAAACCTGGCACCTGACACAAGCCGCGCGCGCATTTTTTCTCTCTACGAGTTCCTGATCGTGGCCGGCCTCGCCGCCAGCACCGCGATCGCCGGTCTCGCTGCGGAGTGGGTGGGATGGCGGGCTGGGTTCGCGCTGGGAGCCTTGCTCGCAGTACTAGGTCTTGCAGCAGCCGGGCTGTCCATGCGTCAGTGGGTGGGCACCGGTGAGCTGCCACCCGCTCCAGATATGCACGGGCCTCTGCGGTTCAAGTTGACGGCTGGCGGCGCCGGGGCATCCTCAGTCGGCCTGATTCTGTTGGTATCCTTTGTCCTCTCCTACGCTTGGACCGGGCTTTTCTATACCCTGTACCCCCTCTACGGAGGTGAGCGCCTGGGCCTTGGGACCGGGGTGGTGGGTGTGGCCATGTCCATGGGGTATGCGGCTGATCTCGCGCTCCTCTTCCCATGCGGCTGGCTGGCGGACCGGCAGGGCCGGGCACCGGTACTCCTGGCGGGAGTTCTCTTGATCGCGGTTGCCGCCTTTGCCCTGCCGCTCAGCGGATCCCGGCCGAGCTACATCGCCATTGGGGTGCTGACAGGAGTGGGGTTTGCCTGCTGGGGACTGCCGCCTGCGCTGCTGACCGATTGGGTCCCGTCCGGTTCCCGAGGCATGGTCCTGGGTCTCTACCGGTTCATGATAGATCTCGGATTCATCCTGGGTCCGTGGAGCGTGAGTGTGGCGCTAGAGGGTGGAGGTTTCCAGGTGGGCGCCTGGGTGGTAGCGGGCGTAACCGGGGCGAGCCTGTTAACGTTCTTCGGGCTCAGGAGGCAACCGCCCTCGCCGAGCGAGAGTGGCCCTTGTTAGCCTCGCTGAGTGACTTCAGCCTGCCATTCCCTTCCGAAGCTCTCGGATGTTCTTCAGGATCCCTTCCATATCTCCGACCCGTTCCGCGATTTTCTCGACGAGAGGGTGGATGTCGTCGTGCGGTTCGACCGATCGCAAGAGATCCTGGACATGGAAGGAGATGGAGATGAGGGGCCTTTCGATTTCATAGGTCGCCAAGTTGATCGTTTCAGCGGTGGCGGCCTGCCTTTCTTTGGCTACGATCTCCTCTTGAAGCGTATTGAGTGCCCGCAGGGTCTCCTCCAAAGCCCGGTTCTTTTCCTCCAGCTCCCGAGCCTTGTCTTGGAGGGCCTGCTCGGAGAGTTGGAGACGTCTCCTCTCGCCGACGAGCACGGAGATCGCCGAAGAGATCAAACTGAAGCTGATCAGTCTTGCGAGGGCCGTCCAGTAGGGGTAGACCAGTGTCGCGGTACTCGGGTGTGTGAGGACGTCAGCGCCAAAGTAGATGACGGCCGCCAATACAGAGTACGCCAAACAGATCGGCACCGACTCAAGAAACGCTATGGGGATGAGGACAACAAGGTAGAAAGGCGCAGAGGCTAACTGGGGTGGCGTGACGTAATCGAACCAACCCACCAGGAGCAGGAAGATGACGCCCCCCATCCGCCTGAGGCGGGGTGAGAGGCCGAGCTTCCTCTGGAGATTCTCGAAATGGGCCATCGCTCCGTTGAGCAGTGACATCGCCGCATTCCCCATATCTGAGCAAGATTTTCATCCACGCTAGGCCACCATTTCACGATTGTCAAGGGGAAGCAGTCGGCGCGTTATTTGCACCCAAATGCTTGCAAACGGGTTCCGCAGATCTTATTCGCCCCCGGTCGGGAGAATGAACTGGGCTGCAGTCTTCACAGTGGACGTGGACGGGAGAATCACGAAGGGGGGCAAGTAACTCTGGGGACCGCTCGAGCAGGAAGCCCGGACGGGTCCCCCGGCCGGCGTAAGGATGTCGGAGAGGTCAGGCGTGTGTCATTTGGATGTGATGAGTTCGCATAGTTCAGTGGAGCGCCTCCGGCCGACGACGACGGATCACTGACGAAATCCGCAGGGATGGCTCAGGAGGTTTCATCGCCCGTCTGTTCCGCGGCGCGGCGGGCCTGTTCTGCCTGGTGGGCCTCTTCTTGGATGGCATTGAAGCACGCGTAGCAGATGGGGCCCTTCTCGGTCACCATCTTCTGGTGCTCGAGCATCGGCCCGAGATCTCGATGGCATTTCCAGCAGCTTGGCATGGCAGCCCCGCTTGTTGACAGGCCAGGCGGCCTCTGCCGCTCCCGGCAGGAGGAAACGGGTCTAGGAATAGGCCCTCACACGATGAGCCGGGCATCCCCAAGGCGACCCCCCGGGGTGAGCCGCTCCAGTATGGCCGCGAGGGCTGCCTGCTGTTCCGCGGTGATTCCGACGAAGGTGAGGCCGCTCTGGTAACGGAGATGCCGCTCGCCCTCCGGGGTCGCCTCCGTGCCGATAACGGCACTGTGGACGACCTTGGCAGTGAGGACCAACGGGCCGAGCGCGAGCGGAAGCTCGAACGTGTATGTCGCCCCCGGGCGTAGGAGGTCAAAATGCTCGATCCGGGCGCCGCTGGCGCTGAGGTCGAGGATGCGGACTTCCACGGTGGCACGCGCCCGGGCGCCGAGACGCCCGGCAACGAGGATCCGAGGGGCCTTCCGTCGGTCCGCAGGCTCGGCCATAGCTCAGCTCCCCCTAGGAGAATACCACACCTATTCGGGCCTTCTGCGACGCTCGGTCACAGAAGTCCGGACCCTGGTATCGAAATCCGCCGAGGAAACCCGGTCGACCGCATCCAGCGCGGCCCCCGGCGAGGGCGGCTCACCGTCCCTCGAGACTTCAGTTCTGCGGAAAGCCTTGCCCGCTCGGGGTCATCGTGTGCGGGGTCACAGCCCTTACCGCGCACCCCCTTCGTCCTTCGAGCCCTAGGCATCTCTAACCCACTTGTGATCCGGATCGTCGTAGAGGGTGTAGTTGCGCGGCTCGCCGGCCAGCACCCAGAGGTAGTACAGAGAATAACCGGGCGCGGCGGCGGTCGGATGGTAGCCGAATGGAAGCTTGGTGAGGGTGTTGTCGCGGACGACGTAGGCCTGGTCGAATTTGCGGTCCGGGCTGTAGACTCGCTGGAAGCCAAAGCCCTGTGGTGGGTTGATCTTGAAGAAGTACACCTCCTCCATCCTGGTCTCGTCGGGTGGGGCCATCCGGTCGTGCTTGTGCGGAGGGTAGCTGGACCACTTGCCGGGCTGGTTGAAGGTCTCGCCCATCAGGAGGCGTTTCGAGGGGAAATTGAAATCAATGATGTCATGAACCTGCCTCTCGAAGGTGTCCTTGCCGCGGAGGTTCGCTTTGACCTTCTCCGGGCCGATGAGGCGAGGTTCGCCCGTGAGGTCGCTAGGCGTTCGCACGATGGCTGCTTCCAGCGCGCCCACCGCCTCCACCTTGAACTTCGGCCCCGGCGGGATGTGGACGGCGGTCGCCCGCCCGGCAAAGACATTGGCCCGGCTACCTATGGAGAGAAAGCTGATCTCACCCACCGTCACATTGGCCAGGCCGCCCAGGAGGACGAGACACACCTCGTGCCCGTCGCTCGCGCTGCGGTAGGTCCTGCCCGCCGGCAGCCGCAGGATGCCAAACTCGAGGAATTCGATGCCGTCCTTCCCCGGCTTCACCAGGGCCGTGTACCCATCCTTGGGCGTGTACTGCTTGAACAGGTTCATCGGTCGGAGTCCTTTCTGTCCAGAAGAATCGCTGTTGAAAAAAGGCCACGAGTGGTCGAAAACGTACCACCGATGCCGGGGGCTGTCAACGGACGTACGAGAGATTCCCCTTGACACTCCTGGCAGGCCGTGTTAAGCGAAAAGGTGTGGTGTAGGGATAGTGCCCGTAAGCAATAATCATGATGAGAAGAGGAGGGTAGCACAATGACACACGAGAAGTTCTGTGCATCTCGGCGAAAGTTCTTGCAGACACTGGCCGCCTCGGGTGCCATTGCGGCCAGCGACCTCGCCTGGTGGGAGGCGCCCTTCCTCTCCCCACGCAAGGCCTCGGCCGCGTCAATCGTCCGGTTCCAGTTCAGCGTCCCCGAGCCGCTGCGCATCTCCCTGGTGGAATCGCTCATCGAGCGCTTCCACAAGGCGCAGTCGGAGGTCGAGGTCAAAGTCGACTTCGCGCCCCAGGCCCAGGCGCGGCAGAAGCTGATCACTGCCATCGCAGCCGGGAACCCGCCGGACCTCTGCATGATGTGGGACAACTGGCTTGGCGAGCTTGAGGGCATGGGGGCGCTGGAAGATCTTACCGGACAGATCAAGGCCTGGAAGCACTATGCC
>CAZXXV010000128.1:0-9265 GCA_964644725.1 uncultured bacterium | reverse complement strand
ATTAGGGGCCTTCCCGAAACGACGGCACGCTTTTCGGTGATTTCGACGCTGTGCAACTTCTCGACGTGCGGCGGTCGAACCCAGTTCATGCCCATGCCGCGGTTTCTGCACTCCCGCTCGGCCCAGCCGATCTGGCTGTGACGCCAGTAGTGGAAAAAAGGCAGTCTGTCGGCACGCTGCTTTCGCGCAGCTGCCATGATCCGTTCTCGACGTGTCATCGGAGCCTCCATCCGAATTGGAAGTTCACCCTTGGAGGATCGAGGACCAGACATCCATGGCAGTCAAGGGCTGCGGTGATGCTAGCATGGCCTATCTGGGCCTGAAGAGACTGCGGGGTGCGTCGGCGGCAGTGTGGACAGCGGCGAATAAAGGGCGCACGTCGTGAATCCTCACGGCCCGGACGCGCGCTCGGCCGATGGTGAGATGAATTGCCGATCTCGGGGGTCGTCGGAATCGATTGATTCGCTCCGCTTCGTGAAAAGGCGGCCGACCTGAAGGGCTGCACCCAGTTAGGATGGCTCCACTGTCTCGCGAATCGCCGTGGCGATGCTCTGGGTCAAACGCTTCCCAATAGCCTCAAGGTACTCCTTCGGGGCCTCGACCAACTGAACACTCATTCCGAGCTCAGCTTGCTTGCTTTTTTGAACGTCGGCATTCCGCCACGTGACCTGCCCGACACCCGTGACCCAGGTTGCCTCGCCGGGAATCTGGAATCGGACGAGCACCTTCTCGCCCATATCGAACGGGGTCGCCGTGTGGATAAACACCCCCCATGCCGTTAGCGTAAATCGCCCCGCCTGCCGGAAAGCCGGGAGACTCTGGTATTGAATGGGACCCTCCACTGTCAGGCGGGGGAGGCTGCGGCGTGGCGCGCCGGCCTGACCGGTCGGGCCGGTGGCCGGTTGAGCGGTCTGCGCGACCGTCCACCCCAGGGCCCCCAAGCGCAGGAGACGGTCCAGGACCTTGAAGGTCGTCCAGGCGTCAAAGGGACTGCCTGCAATCACCTGATCGAGGGCCCGCGTGCCATCCAGCAGGGCCACCAACGCCGCTCCGTCAGGGGGCACTTGCTCCTGCATGGATGTGCGGAGCGGCTCCGGGATTTCCATCAGTGCCTCCGGTCCGGGAAAACCCGCCAGGAGTCCAGCGATCTCCTCGAGACGCCTCGCGCCCTCCTGGAGGAGTGTCTCGTTTGAGGCCTTGACCTCTCCTCCAGAAGGGATCGCGCTCTCAACGAACGGCAGCATGTCAAAGCTACCCTCTTCCCAGGTCAGGAGATGATACACGGCCGCGTCGCCTCGGCGCGGCCCCTGAAAGGCTCGGGAGATGCGGCCGCTCACGAAAACGATCTCGCCTATCTCGCGCTCCCGTGTCAACACCAGCCGGGCGCTGCGTCGCTCCAGTTCCAGCGACCGCGCCAGGGTGGCCAGTGACATAACCTGGAGGTTGCCGCTGGCCACGGCGGAGGATGAGGCCTCAGCGGTAAGAGGCGGTATGCGACGGAGAATCGCCTTAACGCGGGCAATGAGTTCCTTGGGACCAACCGGCTTCGTCAGGAAGTCATCGGCACCCAGTTCGAGTCCACGCACCTTGTGATCGGAGGTCCCGAGGGCGCTGAGGAAAATGAACGGGATCTCTGCCGTCCGAGGATCGTCCTTCAAAGCCTCCGCAACGTCATAGCCGGTCAAGCCGGGCATCATCACGTCGCAGATGATGAGGTTGGGTTGCTCTGCCGGTGCCAACCGGAGGGCTTCCTCCCCATCCTTCGCCTCAATTACGGCGGCAGGTAGGGCTTCGAGTGTGTCCCTCATCATTTGGCGAAGCAAGAGTTCGTCTTCCACCACGAGGATACGTGGCATCATGACTCAAGCCCCCTGGAAAGTGGCAACCGCTGAAGGAGCCCGCGACGAAGGGGCGAGCACTCCTCGCGCGCTCGCCCCGCCATCCATCGCGATCGGGTTGCGCCTTCCCGCAGTCGTGCCTCCCCGTTGTCGGGCTTCATGATAAGGTGTGAAAAGGCTGGTCAAGCCATAGAACCCGTCTCGGATCGCTCTTAGAAGAGTGAGCTCCGGACGAGTGTTCACTTTCTACCAAACGGGATGGGGGGATGCAAGGCCTAATCGACGATTATCCTGTGCCCTAGTCATCTTCGCGACAACGGGTGCCAAGCCAACGGGGATGGTGCGTTGGGGATGCCCCCTTCTTTGCAGCACAGGCAGCACGTGCTGAGGGCGGGCGCTTGCACAAGAAGGGGTCTCTTGTCCCGGCCTGCCGCCCGGCAATGTCCGTTAGCACCACACCTGCAGAATGACGCTTCTGAAACACAAGAGCCTCGACCAAGTCTCAGCCAGGGCCTTGGCTCTTGGATACTGGCGATATCTGCCGGAGGGTCGCTTTGGATTGTCCGCATACAGAGGAGGGAATCGAAGCCTCGTCGGCCCAAGGCCCGCGGGATTCTTGAATGCGGGTGCGGCGAAGCGCCCACCACGAGCTTAAGCTCAGCCAGCCGTGGGCGCTAGCAGTTCCGCCGCCACCAGAGAGTACACCAGGCAGACCCTACGTAGGTCATCCATCGGCAGGTACTCCCCTGGCCCGTGGCTCACTTCTACCAGGCCGGGACCGTAGACAAGAGCTGGTACCCCCCGGGGGGCGAAGAAGCGCAGCTCGGTCAACCCCGGGCACATCTCGAATCGGGCCGGCGCTCCGGTCGCCCTCTCGATGGCCGCCGCCAGCGCCCGCGCCAGCTCGCTCTCGGTGGAGGTCCGGGCCGGCTGCCCTTCCTGGAGAACCTCCCAGTCCAGGTCTATCCCCTGCCGACGCTGCTCCTGCAGCACCGCCAGTACCTCCGCTTTGGCCTCCTCCAGGTTCTCCTCCGGGTTAGGCCGGCGGTCCAGCGTGAAGAAGCACTCCGGGGGGACCAAGTTGAAGTTGACCCCTCCCCCGCACGTCCCGCCGAGGAGAAGGATCGAACGGCGGGCTTCGGGGGGATCGACGTGGAACTTCGTCAGACGCTGTCCCACCCGCTCCCGCAGCTCCGCGAGGGCGTTGGCCGCCTTCAGCATACCCAGGAAGGCGTTTACTCCCTGGCACTCCAGTCCCACGTGGGCGGGCCGGCCATGTACGGTAACCTTCATGGAGAGGGCGCCCCGGTTGGCGTTCCAGATCACGCCGCTGGTGGGCTCCGGCATCAACATGCCCACTACCCCCGATTGCAGATAGCCCTGCTCCCAGAGGTAGTTCGTGCCCAGCCTCCCTCCGGTCTCCTCGTCGGGCACCAGAGAGATGAGGATCCGCCCGTCCAGGGGCACGCCGGCCTCCTCGAGGGCGCGCAGGGCGAAGAGCATGGCCGCCAGGCCGCCCTTCATGTCCGAGGTCCCTCGCCCGTAGAGGTAACCCCCCTCCAGCCGGGGAGCGTACTGGCTGGGATGGGCGGCGGGCACCACATCGTAGTGGCCGTGGAACTGCAGGAGTCGTTCCCCCGCTCCCCAGGAGGCCAGCAGGCAGAACCGGGGATACGCGTCGCTCCCGGGCACCCTGATAATCTGTGGCTTCAGGCCAAGCCGGCGGAGGGCCGCTTCCAGTTCCTCGACGGCGCGGATGTACTCCTCCCCGGGCGGGTTGGCTGTGGGTATGGCCACCAGCTTCTGGGTGAGCTCGACCATGTCCAGACGCAAGCGCTCGGCCGCCTGGGACAAGGCCTCAACTTTCTCGTCGGAAAGGCGCAACATGGCTCCGCCTCCTTGCTGCACCCTCATCAGATGAAGACGGGGAGGACTTGAGACTTGCGCTTGCTCCCCCTCACTCATCTCCAGAAAGGTCACGTCGAAGCTGGTCCGATCGTTGAGCAAGCTCACTGCGATGGCACATCAGATTAGTGCGCAACCAAGCTATATACTTCATAGTCAACATTATATTGTGATGCTAAAGGTTTATTTTTTATGCGTAGAATACATCAAGCCGTGAAACTGTGTAGGATTATCTTCAAGGCCATATCGAGAGCCGGTCAACCGGGTGTTCCGCATTCCCCCCTATGCGCAAAATGAGGTTGCAATGGCTAAAGAAATGCGGGGGCACTATGGACGGAAGGCAAACACCAAAGGTTCCGAATTCCGATTAAGGCCACGGTCTGATCCAACGCCTCTTGCTCGGGCCGCCGGCAGGCCCCTCCAAGTGCAACGTGATGCTCGAGCGAAATATCTTCATGCACAGATGGTTCGTGCAAGCTTAAAGGACGTGTTTTCCGTGAACCGATTCAAGAACCCACGAAAGTTCTTGTCTTGCGCCGAGCCCGTATCAACTGCGGCGAACGTGGGCACGCCCGACCAGATTAGGGTGAATAACCACGGCTGTAGCAGCGCACCCCGTGCTGCGCCCTGATTCATGCGTAGGTCGACCATCGTGCCACCGCGAGCGGGCCGTTCTATCCGGGCCCATGCGGTCCCATTGGACGAAACCTCGGACCCAATCAACTCAGGTATTCGGCGATTGACCCGGCCTGACGGGTCTCGCCAGCTGCGCCCATTTACGCTGACCAGTGCGCTGCCATCAGCTTACCTGACCTTGAGTACAGTATCAAGTGTTCCAAAATCAAATCAGGTGATACAAGTGCCCCTGTCAAGCGGTCTCCGACCCTCGACAATTCGGCCGGCCTGACAGTGGGGGGTGACCTCCCCCGGTTGCGTTTACGAATACCACGCTAGCTCGAACAACCCCTAAAAACCCGAAGGCCCCGACCAAGATCCGATCATGGCCTACTTGCCGCATTCGGATTGGTTGCGGGGGGCGCTTTGGATTGCAGGCAAACGCGAACCTCAAGATTCGAAAAGCTTCACGCGAAGAAACGTCTGGGGGTCTGAGGGTGATGTGAAGGCCGCCCGGAGTCTCACCAGTAAACGTTCGCGATTCCAACCCATTTGACAGGCGGTGAGGAGCGCGTATAGGATTCGCTTGCCTTCAGCCTTTCCCCCCGAAAGGAGAGCCTCTCCCATCGAAAGGAGGAACCGTGGACACCACTGACCTCGCCTTCACGCCGGCCACCGAGCTCGATCGCCTGATCCGGACCCGCGCGCTGTCCCCCGTCGAGGTGACCCGCGCCCTCCTCGAGCGCATCGATCGCCTCAACCCAATCCTCAACGCGTTCCTGACGGTGACCGCGGACCTCGCGCTCGCGCAGGCGAAGGCCGCCGAGGAGCGCGCGCTGCGTGGCGCCCGGCTCGGACCCCTTGACGGTATCCCGTACTCGATCAAGGACCTCGAGCAGACCGCGGGCGTGCGGACCACCTTCGGGTCGAAGTTTTTCGAGCATCACATCCCCACAGAGGACGGCATCGTGGCCGCCCGGCTCAAGACGACGGGCGGCGTGCTCCTCGGCAAGACCAACACGCCGAACTTCGGGCACAAGGACTGCTGCGATAATCTGCTCGGGCCGCCGTGCCGCAACCCCTGGAAGCTCGACCGCACCTCCGGCGCCTCTTCTGGCGGCGCCGGCGCCGCCGTCGCGGCCGGGCTCGGGCCCCTCGCCCACGGCTCAGACGGGGCCGGGTCGATCCGCATCCCTTCGGCCCTCTGCGGAATCTTTGGGTTCAAGCGCTCGTACGGCCGGATACCCTATGCACCATCCACGGACTATTTCACGGCGCGCTTCCACAACGGGCCGATGACACGCACGGTCCGCGATGCGGCCCTGCTCCTCGAAGCCATGGCGGGGCCGGATCCGCGAGACCCGCTGTCCATCGACGCGCCGCCCGAGCATTACCTCGCCGCCTGTGACGGAGACCTTCGGGGCCTGCGTGTGGTCTGGAGCGCGGACCTCGGCTACGCCCCCGTCGATCCCGAGGTGCGCAGGCTCTGCGAGGCCGCGGCCCGGCGGTTCGCCGATTTCGGCTGCAGCCTCGAGGCCCGGGATCCGGGCTGGCCCGACCCTGGCGCCTTTCACAAGATCATCTATGAGGTCAGCGGCGCCTCCAGGCATATCGACCGGTTCCTCGAGCACCCTGAGTGGATCGAACCGAGCCTGCGCCAGATGATCGAAAACGGCCAGCGAGTCACGGCTATCGAGCACGGAAAGGCGCTCCTCGCGCGGACCGTCTTCTACGACCAGGTGCGCCAGTTTTTCGAGACGTGTGACCTGCTCCTCACACCTCAGATGCCCGTCACGGCGTGGGCGGCTGACCCGGGCCCGGGTCCGCACCAGGGGCCGACCGAGATTGTGGGCCGGCCGACGCCGACCATGTTCGACCGGTTGCCCTTCACGTTCCCGTTCAACCTGACGGGGCATCCGGCTGCGACAGTGCCCTGCGGCTTCACCTCGGAGGGATTGCCAGTCGGCCTCCAGATCGTGGGCCGGTGGCACGCTGACGCCACGGTGCTTCGGGCGGCGGCCTGCTTCGAGGCCGTTCAGCCCTGGGCGCAGACCCGACCACCGGTGGGCTGAGAAGCGATAGGGACAGGGATAGCGACAGGGAAGACCACCCGTCCGCTTGGTGTGCTGATGCGAGGAGACGGGCCGGTCCGGCACCACCAGCGACTCCCTGAAGGCCTCGGCCCGGGAGAAGATTGGGCTGGCCGCGTGGGACCACTGAGGGCCGCGGAGAACTCAACCGCGACCGGCGTCGGGCCATCTACAAGCGGATCTCCGAAATCGTGGCCGACGACGTGCCCTTCATCCGGCTCCAGTCTCAGCCGTTCGTCTGGGCCACGACGGCCAAGGTCTCCGGGTTCTATCTCAACAGCCAGTGCCGACCATTCGTGGCACTGCGCGAGATGAGCCTGGTGAGGTAATGATCACGCGGATCTGAGGAATCCCTCAGAGTCGAGACCGGGGGACAGAGAAAACAGCCTCCTGGGGAACCAGGAGGCTGTTTTTCTTCGGATGGTTGCGGGGGGGGCGATTTGGATTGCAAGCAAACACTAGCCCCACGTTTCGGTTCGCGGCCACAGCATGGCTTGCGCCAAGCTTTGATTTCCATGATGCCGGGGGGCGTCACCCACATTGTGCGCACTCGCCGGATTGGGAAGCCGCGTTGGGCTGGAGAGAGGAACTTCTACTGGCCCGATAATCCAAATCGAAACAGCCCGGAGCCGGCCTATTCGGCCCAGAGACGCAACGGACCGGACACTAGAACAACTCAGGGGCGTCCCGTCTTCTTCCTGGTCGGTGAGCAGGCCCACCTCGCGCACCGCTGCCGGGACCTCGAGCGCCGCGGGCTCATCGAACGGATGCTTGCAGCGTCTGACCACCCGCCGCAATTCCTCCAGACCTGGCATGCAGGCTCGTTCAGAACGGTCGGAAGGTGACATAGACTGGAACGTCCCCCATTGAAAGGCACCCCAGCCTGCGAACAGGCCCAGGGCGCCAGCTCTTGCTTCTTGTGGGTCCACACGTCCGCGCCTCCGTTCGCCAGCGCTACTTCTTCGGCGGAAATGCCTTTTCCACCTCTCGCTGAAAGGCCACCGTCGCATCCTTGGGATCGACCTCAACGTCCGCGCAGGTGACAAGCTGGCCCTTCGCGACCGGCCGGACGAGCTTCACATGGTGGGCAAGCGCAGCGGGAGGCCATGCTGCCCAATCGAAGTAACCGCGGGCATGATCTTCCCCCACGCCATGTAGCCGCCTTCTCCATCGAGGACCTCGCTGGCCTTGAGATCCCGCTTGGCCGTGGCCACTATGTCGGCTTGTATCAGCCGATGTCGAAGAGGATCTTGCCGCACTTGCCCGAGTGGGCAGTTTCGAAGGCCTTTTCGAACTCCTCCAGAGAGAAATGATGGGTGATCACGGGCGAGATGTCGATGTTGCCCGAGTCGAGGATGTCGGCCGCCTCGGTCCAGGTCGAGAACATGGTCCGGCCGGTGATCCCGTAAACCGTCGCTTCCTTGTAGATCACGTCGCTGACGAGATCGAGTTCCACCGGGTTGTTGAAGAGCCCTACAAGGGAAACCGCGCCGCCGCGGCGCAGGGCTTTGAGGCCAGTGCGGCAGGCCTCGCCGTTCCCCGAGAGTTCGACGAAGATGTCAATCCCAAAGTCGCCGGTCTCCTTCATAATCTCCTTGACCACGTCGACCTTTTGGGGATTGAGGAGAACGTCCGCGCCCATCCGGCTGGCCAGCTTCAGCCGCTCGTCGCTGATGTCGGAGGAGAAGATCTTCATGGCCCCGCTCATCCTGGCCACCGCCAGGGCAAACAGGCCGATGGGACCCGCTCCGGTGATGAGCACCCGCTTCCCCGCCACCTTGTGCCTGGCCAGCGCGTGGACCCCGATGCCGAAGGGCTCGTAGACGGCGCCGATGTCGGCTGAGGTGGTGGGCGAGAGCTTCCAGGCGCAGATCTCCGGGATGGCGGCATAGTCGCTGAAGGTGCCGGTGCAATGGACACCGATGATCTTCATATCCCTGCAGACGTGCATGAGGCCCGTGCTGCACTGGAAGCAGACCTCGCAGGGGATGTGGGTTTCCACGGCCACCAAGTCGCCCCTCTTGAGGCGCTTCGTGTTCTTCCCCACCTCGACTACCTCGCCGCAGAACTCGTGGCCGAAGATCATGGGGAGTTTGAGACGCTGCTGGGCGTAGGCGGTCCAGGAGTAGATATGAATGTCAGTCCCGCAAATGGCCGCCTTCTTCACCCTCACCAAGACCTCGTTGTCCCGGATCGCGGGGACCTCCACCTCCTTGAGGACGGCGCCCTTCTGGGGCGTTTCCTTGATCAGGGCCTTCATTTTCATGGGGGGTTCCTCCTTTCAACGTGGGATCGTTTGAGGGCGGTCGAGGTTCACTCCAAAAAAGGCATTCACTTACTCCACAGACTCAAGTCCGAGGTAATCATGGAGGCCCAACGGAGTCTCCGAGGGTTGGGGGCTCGTCGGTCCTGATGCTCTCTTGCTCCACGCCTGCTTGCCAGAATGTGAACATCTCTTCAGTTTCATTCAAATCCTCCGTGTGGGTTGGGCAGCCTCTCTTTCCCCCACCAGATTTCCTCCGGGCGTGGATGCTGAAAGATGCGGTCCTTGAGAAACGCGACCGTCCGGACCTCAACCCGGATGAGTTCCTTAACAACGACGCCAAGCGCAATGCCCTGGGTCGGCGCCGGCCCCGGAGGGCCGCCGAACTGCTCGCCACGGTCCGGTCCTACCTCTGGACCACGCAACGGCAGTCCCGATCGTATCGGGCTACTTCCAGGCCGAGCCTGTGCAGTATGCAACCTAACAGCGGGTCTCATCTATACTCAGCGGCGCGAAACTTAGGCTACACGTTCGCTCGCGCCGCTTCGTTCGCG
>CAZXXV010000127.1:0-9325 GCA_964644725.1 uncultured bacterium | reverse complement strand
TTCGGGGCCTCCTCTATAGTCGGCCGAGCTGGCACTCTCGATGTGAGAGTGCCAAGGTGTCGAGGTGAAGTGTATGCTCAATGCCCGACATCAGGGTGTGCTGCGAGCCATCGTGCTGGATTATATCCGGACGGCAGAGCCGGTGGGGTCCCGCACCATCTCCCGCCGGTACGGCTTTTCGCTGAGCCCGGCGACCATCCGTACCACCATGGCCGACCTGGAGGAGTTGGGGTACGTAGCCCAGCCACACACTTCCGCCGGACGGATTCCGACCGATCGAGGGTATCGCTTCTACGTGGATGCGTTGATGGACCGCCCCCAGTTGAGCTGGGCCGAAGTCCAGCGCATCGAACAGCACGTGGGCCCGTCCACGGGCGAGGTGGAGGAGATGCTGCGGGAGGCGGGGAAGCTCCTGTCGGCCCTGTCTCCCTACGTGGCCGTGGTCCTGGCCCCCCGCCTCCAGGAAACCCAGTTCCGCCGGGTGGAGTTCGTTTCGTTGGCCCGGGACCAGGTCCTGGTCATCCTGCTGGCGGACGCGGGCCTGGTCCACCACAAGGCCATTGCCGTGGATGAGGCGATGACGCAGGGTGAGCTCGACCGGATCGCCCGGTATCTCACCGACCTCCTGCAGGGCAACAGCCTGCGGGAGGTGCGGGACCTCCTGCTGATCCAAATGGCCGAGGAGAAGGCGCAGTACGATCGAATGCTGGCGCGGGCCCTCCGCTTCGGGGCCAGGGCCCTGGAGGCCGAGCCGGAGGCCGACGTGTACGTGGCGGGCGCGGCCCACATCGCCGACCAACCCGAGTTTGCCGACATCGCCAAGATGAAGGCGCTGTTCGCGGCTTTCGAGGAGAAATCGAAGCTGGTGAAGATCCTGAACGAGTGCCTGACGGGGGAGGATTTCAAGATCTTCATCGGCAGCGAGATCCCGGTCCGGGAGATCCAGGGGCTGAGCGTGATCGCCGCTCCGTACCGCCGGGGCGATCGGGTGCTGGGCGTCCTCGGAGTCCTGGGCCCCACCCGGATGGAGTACGGCCGGGCGCTGGCCCTGGTGGAGACCACGGCGAGACTCCTGAGTCGAGCCCTCACGAAGCGGGCCGAATAGCTGGGGACCGATCTTCACCGAGCGGGAGGGCCTGATAGGTCCTCCCGTTCTGTCTGTTTGGGACCATGGAACCAGAGCACACTGTCACGCAGACTTCTTCTGACGCTGTCGCCGCCATTCCCTCTGAGGCTGCCCCTCCGGCCGAGGCTGCCGCCGAATCGCCCGAGGCCCTGCGCGAGGCCCTGGCTGCCAAGACGCAGGAGGCAGAGCGGCTGCAGGACCGCCTGCTGCGCCTCCAGGCAGAGTTCGAGAACTACAAGAAGCGGATGGCCCGCGAGAAGGTAGAGTTTCAGAAGTTCGCGCACGAGGGGCTGATCCTGGAGTTTCTGCCCGTCCTGGATAACCTGGAGCGGGCCCTGGGTGCGGCACGGGCCGAGGCCGGCTCGACACCGCTCCTCGAAGGCATCGAGATGATCGTGCGCCTGTTCCAATCCGTGCTGGAGAAGGCGGGTGTCCGGCCGATGGAGACGGTGGGGCAACCTTTTGACCCCGCGTATCACCAGGCGGTCGCCCAGGTTGAAACCTCCCATGGGGATGCCAATCTCGTGGTCGAGGAGATCCAGAAAGGGTATCTCATCGAGGGTCGGGTGCTTTGCCCGGCCATGGTCAAGGTCTCGCGTGCCGTCTCGCCCAAACCGGGGGACGACACGGGCGGTGAGGGCGCCCAGGCGTGAGTGAGAAGCGCGACTACTACGAGGTCCTGGGGGTCGCCCGCGACGCCGGTCCCGAGGAGATCAAGAAGGCCTACCGCAAGCTGGCCCACCAGTACCACCCCGACAAAAACCCCGGAGATCGATCGGCCGAGGAGCGCTTCAAGGAGATCAGCGAGGCCTACGAGGTCTTGGGCAACGCCGACAAGCGGCAGGCCTACGACCGGTTCGGTGCGTCCGGGCCCGGCCGTGGCTTCGAGGGGTTCGGGGGATTCGAGTCGGGATTCGGCAGCATCTTCGACGACATCTTCGAGGGCTTCTTCACCGGCCGGACAGGTCGGTACAGCCGTGGCGCCCAGCGCGGTGCGGACCTGCGCTACAACCTGGAGATCCGCTTCCAGGAAGCGGCCACAGGGGTCGAGAAGGAGATCGTCATCCCACGGCTGGACACCTGCCACACCTGCCGCGGCACCGGCGCCAGGGCGGGGTCCCAGCCGGTCGTGTGCCGGGCGTGCCGCGGCACGGGCCAGGTCCGGTTCTCCCAGGGGTTCCTCACGGTCAGCCAGACCTGCGGCCAGTGCCGCGGCGAGGGCCGGGTCATCGAGCATCCCTGCCAGACCTGCCGTGGGCTGGGTCAGGTCAAGGCGGAACGGACCCTGACGGTCAAGATCCCCGCCGGTGTGGAGACGGGAACCCGGCTCAAGCTGGCCGGCGAGGGGGAGGCGGGCGTGCGGGGCGGCCCGCCGGGAGACCTGTACGTGGTCATCACCGTACAGGAGCATCCCATCTTCGCCCGCCACGGGGACGACCTGTTCTGCGAAGTCCCCATCAGCTTCACCCAGGCGGCCCTGGGGGCCCAGATCGAGATCCCCACGATCTCCGGGCGGGCAGTTCTCAAGATTCCTCCGGGAAGCCAGACCGGAGCGGAATTTCGGATCAAGGGGAAAGGGTTACCGAACGTCCGCGGGTACGGTCGCGGCGATCTGGTCGCCCGGATCTTCGTGGAGGTGCCCACGCACCTCACGGCCAAGCAGCGCGAACTGCTGGAGCAGTACGCCCGCCTGGAGAACGGCGCGGGCAGCCCCCTGGTCCAGGGATTCTGGGAAAAGGTGAAAGCCCTCTTCGACTGAGGCCCTCAATTTCAAATTTCAATTGGCACCTGTCCGTTGTCAGTTTTCCATTGGCCCGGCGCCGCTGGTGAGAGAATCGAAGATCCATCATCGGCGATTTTTCGTTCCTGCCGAGCGCATCCGCGATGGCTGGGTGGAATTTGCCCCAGGCCAGGCCCATCAGATGACGCATGTCCTCCGGCTTCGGCCGGGCGATCAGGTGTCGGTCTTCGATGGGACCGGTCGTGAACTCATCGCCTCGCTGGCGGCGACGACGCCCCGACGGGTGACCGCCCGGATCCTCGGCGAGGCGACGCGTCTGCCCTCCGCCAGACTCCGGGTGACCTTGGCCCAGGTCGTTGCGCGGGGGCCGGCCATGGACCTCATCGTCGCCAAGGCGACGGAGCTTGGCGCGGCCCGGATCATCCCGCTGGAGGGCGAGCGGAGCGTGCGCCGTGCATCCGGTGCCCGCTCGTCGCGCTGGGTGCGGATCGTGCAAGAGGCGGCGGAGCAGTGCGGGCGGCGGGACCTGCCCGAAGTCGCTCCCGCCAGCACCCTGGAAGGATTCCTCCTCGGTCATCCCAGGGAGACGCCGCTCCTGGCCTGTGAGGCCGGCCAGGAGAGTCAGCCGCTGATGGCCGTGTGTCGGGAATTGCGGGGCGTTTCCTCGCTCACGGTGCTGGTTGGAGGCGAGGGTGGCCTGAGCCAGGCGGAGGTCGAGCGGCTCCGTTCCCACGGGGCGCGTCTGGCCTCGCTGGGTCCCCGCCTCCTCCGGACCGAGACCGCGGCCCTGGCGGCCCTGGCGATCATTCAGGCGACGTTGGGCGACTGGGAGATCATACCGGAGGGCGAGACCGGCGGGCGGACCCCGTCGTGAGAACGAACCACCCGCTTTTTCAAATGGAAAACTGACAACCGACGACCGGTCATCTGTCGGAGTGGGCCGGTTGTCAGTTGTCCGTTGTCAGTTTGAAATTGCCAATTGCCGGTTGTCGGTTTTGCATTGCCGGAGGATGCTTTATGGCAGAGGCCCGGAGGATGGTCCTGGTGGACGGAAGCTCTTCCCTGTACCGCGCCTTCTTCGCGCTGCCGCCCCTCAGCAACTCGAGAGGCACGCCGACGCACGCGATTCTGGGATTCACCACCATGCTCCTAAAGCTGCTCCGCGAAGAGGAGCCGGAGGCGGTCGCCGTGGCCTTCGACGGGCCGGGCCCCACGACGCGCCATCACGAGTTCGCGGAATACAAGGCCCAGCGCCCCGAGATGCCGGAGGCCATGGCGCAGCAGATCCCCTACGTGCATCGGGTGCTCCAGGCGATGCGCGTCCCGGTCCTCATGGTGCCGGCCGAGGAGGCGGATGACATCCTGGGGAGCATGGCGGTACGGGCCGCCGCCGAGGGGTACCGGGTCATCTTGGTCTCGGGGGACAAGGACCTGTTCCAGTTGGTGGAGGAGCGGATCGTCGTCCGGGACACGAAAAAGGAGCGCACCTGGGGCCCGGCCGAGGTGCAGGAACGGTACGGGATTTCCCCCGGGCAGTTCCCGGACCTCCTGGCCCTCATGGGAGACAGCATCGACAACATCCCGGGCGTTCCGGGAGTGGGAGAGAAGACCGCCCGGGACCTCCTGCAGCGCTTCGGGACGCTCGAGGCGGTGCTGGAGCGAAGTCCCGAGGTCTCGAGACCGAAGGTGCGAGAGGCGCTGCGGGTGCACGTGGAGCAGGCCCGGCTGTGCAAGCGGCTGGCCACGATCCGGACGGACCTGCCCATCCCGTGGGCCGTGGCCGACCTGACCCGGAACGCGCCCAACGTGACGGCCCTCCTCGATCTATTTCGGGAGCTGGAGTTCTCCCGACTGGTCCAGCAATTCAGCCAGCCCAGTCTCACATGACCGGGAGCAATTTCAAATTCCTGTTGCGGCGCGTGACGGTGCGGGCCATGATCGTGCCCCCATTGGGATTTGGAAATCGGTCATTTTACCCGGAGAATTCACGATCGACTTCGTGAATTATCCGGGTTAGGAAGGGACGGCCCATGCTGGTGGTCGGCCTGACCGGAGGAATCGCCACGGGCAAATCCACCGTCGCCGCGATGTTCGCCGCGCGCGGGGCAGCCGTCGTGGACGCCGACCGCATTGCCCACGCCCTCCAGGAGCCGGGCCAGCACTGCCACCGGCAGATCGTGGACGCCTTCGGCCCCGAGATCCTGGACGGGGCGGGCCGCATCGACCGTCGCCGGCTGGGCGCGCGCGTGTTCGCCGATGCTTCAGCCCGACAGCGCCTTGAGGCCATCATGCACCCGGCGATCCGCGAGGCGTGCGAGAACGAGATCCGCGCGGCCGAGGTGGCCGGCCGGAAGATCTGCATCGTGGACGCCGCCCTGATCTTGGAGACCGGCCGGCGGGACCGGTTTCACAAGATCGTGGTGGTCGCCGCCCCGGAGGACGTTCAGGTGGATCGCCTGGTGCGGTCCCGGGGGCTCACACCGGCCGAGGCGCGGCAGCGGCTTTCGTCCCAGTGGACCACCGCGGCCAAGGCCGCCCTGGCCGACTTCGTGATCGACAACGGCGGGGACCTGGCCAGCACGGAGGACCAGGTGGCCCGGGTCTATGCCGCCCTGGAGGCCTCTCCCGCGGCGGCGGCAAAAAAAGCTTGACAAAGGCCGAGGCCCCCCCATAGAGTACGGGCGACTTCGAGAACTCCTCGCATTTGCCCGCTAAAGGTATCCACCCTCGAGAGTTCGAAGGTCATGTTTGCCCGCAGCGTTATCGGGACCGACAGGTGAGTTTGCCGCCATCCAGGTTGAAAAAAGTGCGTCGCCTCCCCATATAGCATTCTTTCCTGCTCCGTGTGCGGGGCGCCAGTCCGAATTCGTCGAGAGTCTGAGGACTCGTCATGTCATCCAGCGCAGTGGAGCGGCCCACCCGGATTGTCCGGGAGCGGGAATCGTCAGAATCCATCAAAGGAATCTCCATGAATCTCGCTGAGCTGAAAGAAAAAACCATTGCCGAGTTGACAGCCATCGCCCGATCGCTCAACGTGGTCGGGGCCAGCGGCCTCCGGAAGCAAGAGATGATCTTCAAGATCCTGGAGGCCCAGACGGAGAAGAACGGCCTGATCTTCGCCGAGGGCGTCCTGGAAATCCTCCCGGATGGCTTCGGGTTTCTCCGGGCCCCCGACTATAACTACCTGCCGGGGCCGGATGACATCTACGTTTCTCCGTCCCAGATCCGGCGCTTCGACCTCCGCACGGGGGACACGGTGTCGGGTCAGGTGCGGCCCCCCAAGGAGGGCGAGCGATACTTCGCCCTCCTCAAGGTCGAGGCCGTCAACTTCGAGAATCCCGAGCTGATCAAGGAAAAGATCCTCTTCGACAACCTGACCCCCCTCTTCCCCAACCAGCGGTTCCATCTCGAGACGACGGGGGACGAGATCTCCATGCGGATCATGGATCTCGTCACCCCTCTCGGGAAGGGACAGCGCGGTCTGATCGTCTCTCCGCCCCGCGCCGGAAAAACGGTCCTCCTGCAGAAGATCGCCAACAGCATCACGAAGAACCACCCCGAGGTCATTCTGATCGTCCTCCTGATCGACGAGCGGCCCGAGGAGGTCACGGACTTCCAGCGCTCCGTGAAAGCTGAGGTCGTGAGCTCCACCTTCGACGAGCCGGCCACGCGCCACGTCCAGGTGGCGGAGATGGTCATCGAGAAGGCGAAGCGGCTGACCGAGCACAAGCGGGATGTGGTCATCCTGCTGGATTCCATCACCCGCCTGGGGCGGGCCTACAACACGATCGTCCCGCCCAGTGGGAAGGTGCTCTCGGGCGGCGTGGACAGCAATGCCCTGCAGCGGCCCAAGCGGTTCTTCGGCGCCGCCCGCAACCTCGAGGAGGGGGGCAGCCTCACCATCATCGCCACGGCCCTGATCGACACGGGCAGCCGCATGGACGACGTGATCTTCGAAGAGTTCAAGGGGACGGGCAACATGGAGCTGCTCCTGGATCGCCGCCTGGTGGACAAGCGGCTGTTCCCGTCCATTGACATCTTCCGCTCCGGGACCCGGCGCGAGGAACTGCTCCTGAGCCCCACGGAGCTGAACAAGATGTGGATCCTGCGGAAGGTCCTGGGGACCATGGGAGTGGTCGAGGCCATGGAGCTTCTGCAGGAGAAGGTCCGCGAGACCAAGAGCAACGAGGAGTTCCTGCGGGCCATGAACCAGTAGGCGATTCGCCGGGGGGCGTGCGCCCGATCGGGCGTGGCCCAGGGCCGGGCGCTTTTTTGTTGTCGGTTTCAGCCAACTCGGCTAGGATACGGCGGTTTTCATGAGGCATCGATACTGACGGAGGCCACGCGATGAAATCCGGGATTCACCCCCAGTACATGCCGGCGATCATGACCTGCGCCTGCGGCGAGGTGATCCATACCCGGTGCACGGTGCCGGCCCTCAGGGTCGAGATCTGCTCCAAGTGCCACCCCCTGTTCACGGGCCGGCAGAAGCTGATCGACACGGAAGGTCGGGTGGCGCGGTTCCAGCGCAAGTATGGTCGGAAGTCTGCGGCCGCCCCATCCGCCAAGACCGAGGCCTGATCCGCCATAGGCGGAAAGAGGTGACCCTGATGGTCCGGGAATCCGAGTCCTCGCCCATGCAGCCCCGGGGAGGGACGCTCCCCCCGGGGGACCGTCCACGCTTCGCGCTCCTCGACCATCCCGCACACCCCCAGCAGCGTCCGGCCGCCGACGGGCATCACCTCTAGCCTGTCTCGAGCGGACCGGGTCCTCGTTTTCCCCGTTGCACTGCCGGCCCTCGTCCTTCCCGAACGTGGCGTATCCTTTTCCGGCGTGTGACGTCCAGATCGACCGTGCGAAGAAGGTGATTCGATGTCCATATTGATCGAGAAACTCGACGCCCTGGAAAGCCGTCACCACGACATCACCCTGCGGCTCTCCGAGCCTGCGGTCCTGGCGGATCCGGGCGAGTACCAGCGGCTGGCCAGGCTGCATGCCGAATTGACTCCAGCCGTAGAGGGGTACCGCCGCCTCAAGAAGCTCCAGCGAGAGCTGGAGGATGCCCGGGGGTTGCTGCGGGAAACCATCGATCCCGAGATGCGGGCTCTGGCGGAGGCGGAACTGCACTCCCTGACGGAAAAGCGCGAGGCGCTGGAGGTCTCGCTCCAGCTCCTGCTCTTGCCCAAGGACCCGGCGGATGAACGGAACATCATCCTGGAGATCCGGGCGGGGGCGGGCGGAGAGGAGGCGGCGCTGTTCGGGGCTGAACTCCTCCGGATGTACACCCGCTACGCTGAGAAGCAGCGCTGGAAGATCGAGATGATCTCCAGCAACGTGACCGGCATCGGGGGCGTGAAAGAGGCCATCCTCGCCGTGGAGGGGCGCGGTGCCTACAGCCGCCTCAAGTTCGAGAGCGGCGTCCAGCGCGTCCAGCGCGTCCCGGCCACGGAGGCCAGCGGGCGCATCCACACCTCGACGGTCACGGTGGCGGTCTTGCCCGAGGCCCAGGAGGTGGACATCCAAATCAACCCCAATGACCTGCGCATCGACGTCTACCGCTCGACGGGCCCGGGAGGCCAGAGCGTGAACACCACGGATTCGGCCGTACGCATCACCCACCTGCCCACGGGACTGGTGGTGACGTGCCAGGACGAGAAATCCCAGCTCAAGAACAAGGCCAAGGCCATGAAGGTCCTGCGGGCCCGCCTGTACGACATCGAGCTCCGCAAGCAGAAGGAAGCCATGGACCGCGACCGCCGGAACCAGGTGGGGACCGGTGATCGGGCGGAGAAGATTCGGACCTACAACTTCCCCCAGAACCGCGTGACGGATCACCGGATCGGCCTGACGCTGCACAACCTGAGCGCCATTCTGGAGGGCGACGTCGAGGGACTGATCCAGGCCCTGGCCGCCCACGATCAGGCCGAGCGCCTGAAGGCGTTGTCATGATCCGCTTGCGCTTTCCGCACGTCTCGGAGACCCTCCTGGGGCTCGCCGCCCCCCTCCCCGCGCGCCTCTGCCCGACCGTCGAGGACTGCCTCGGGACCGGCACGCTCCTGCTGGAGCGGGCAGGCATCGAGACTGCCCGCCTGGATGCCGAATGCCTGCTGGCGCGCGTCCTGGGCTGGCCGCGCTGGCGGCTCGTGACCGAGCGCAGGCGGCGCCTCACGCCGGAGGAGTTCGGACGGTACCTGACGCTCCTCCAGCGGCGAGAGCTGCGGGAACCGCTGGCGTACCTCCTGGGGACGCGGGAGTTCTGGTCGCTGGCGCTGGCGGTGTCGCCCGGGGTTCTGGTTCCCCGGCCGGAGACCGAGGCGCTGGTCGAGGCCGCGCTGGCGGTCCTCCGAGACATGTACCCGGCGAAAGGGAATGGGTCCCCCGGTCCCCGGCCCGGGTACCCCCTGGGTGCCCCCGGCCCCGATCATCCGATCGTGCTGGATCTGTGCACCGGTACGGGT
>CAZXXV010000126.1:0-9337 GCA_964644725.1 uncultured bacterium | reverse complement strand
CGATCGGGGACGCCATGGGGCGGGCCAACGAAGGGGTACGGCCGAACGAGGCGCGAAAGCGGCAGATCCGGGACTACCAGCCGTGGCATGGGTGGACAGGCGGGCCAAAGGGGACAATCACAGGCGACACCAAGATGACCATGTGGCTGTTCCAATCGCGCGTAAGTAGTGGAAACTGTAATAGGGGAGGTAGGTTCTGAAGCACATTACGCTTAGGCTTCAACTCTCGTTATTTCGAGGACAACCCCGGTCGCGCACTGGGAAGCCGGCAAAATGCTATTGCACCTACGTCCCCTAGTATGTAACAGGAGTGAGGTGACGAAACTGCTGGGGACTGGGTGAGCGGAGAAGGAGGAAGCTGGCCAGGTGTGCGACGGAGAGGAGGATGTGAGGGGAAGGAAGGCAGAGGAGACTCATGGCACGACGGAAAGAAAATATCCTGGACGATTTGATGAGAGCCCCGTGGTGGGTGAGTGTTGTTTGCTCGGCCGGCGCCTTTATCCTGCTCCGATTCGTCGTACCCATCTTCATTCCCGCCGGACCCGCGAACAGCTCGAACTATGTCTTCAAGGGGATACTCGGAGCCCTTCCCGTGGCGGCACCGTTTCTCGCGTTCTTCCTCTTGATTCCCGCCCCAATCGCCGCCGTCCGCCAATGGCGGGAGCGCCGGCTCCTCGATAGCCAAACTGACCTGGCCAGTATCCGGGCCCTCTCGTGGCAGCGGTTCGAGACATTGGTGGCTGAGGCATATCGCCGGCAAGGATACGCGGTGTCCCAGCAGTCGGGGAACGGCCCCGATGGCGGGGCGGGGTCACCGTCTTCTTGCTGTAAAACGTTGCTTCCCCAGTATATTTGAAGTCCGGAGACACCCTACGGAATGGGCAACGGGAAGACGTGGCTATGGGGCGAAACGCGAGAGGTCGGGACGGCCACCCGAGTGGCGCTCCGTTGCCAGCGTCATGCGGGGCCTTCGAACAGGTGTTCAAGCCTGTTGGGGGAGCCGGGGCCGGCTCCTCTCGGGGAATGCCGGCCATACCATGGGTAACCCGGGTTGCATTTGGTAGAACTATGTGCAATAGTGTCTACGATGATTACGCGCCGTCAGTGGGTACACGTGATCGAAGAGGCCTGGGAAGAACGGCCCATAGTCTGGCTCTCCGGAGTCCGGCGCGTGGGGAAAACCTGCCTGAGCCAGTCGCTCGCGAACATCACCTACTTCGACTGCGAGCTGCCGCGGGTGCGGCAGATGATGGTGGATCCGCAGGGGTTCTGGGAAGGCCTCCACGGGCAGCGCGTCGTTCTGGATGAGATCCACCGGCTCCCGAACCCGTCGGAGCTCCTCAAGATCGCCGCAGACCATTTCCCCCGCCTCCGCGTCCTCGCGACCAGGTCCTCGACCCTGGGGGCCTCGGCACGCTTCCGCGACACCCTGGCCGGCCGCAAGCGCGAGGTCCGGCTCACGCCGATGACGCTGGCCGACCTGGAGGACTTCAGGAACCGCGACCTCCGGCACCGGCTCCTCCGGGGCGGCCTTCCTCCCTTTTTCCTGGCCGAGACCCTCCCCGAGCAAGACTTCCAGGAATGGATGGATGCCTATTGGGCGAAGGACATCCAGGAGCTCTTCCGCCTGGAGCGACGGACCGCCTTCCAGCGGCTGGTGGAACTCATCCTCGCCCGCAGCGGCGGGATCTTCGAGGCGACCCAGTTCTCCCGACTCTGCGAGATCAGCCGACCCACGGTGACCGCCTACCTCGCGGTGCTCGAGGCTACGGCGGTCGCCCACGTGATCCGCCCGTTCAGCACGCGCCGGGCCACGGAGATCGTCGCGGCGCCGAAGGTCTACGGGTTCGACACCGGGTTCGTCTGCTACTATCGGGGCTGGTCGTCCCTCCGGGCAGACGATCTGGGATTGCTCTGGGAGCACTTCGTCCTGAACGAGCTCCTCGCCGCGCTCCAAGGCGAGCCTGTCCACTACTGGCGCGACAAGGCAGGCCACGAGGTGGACTTCGTGGTGAAGCGCCGCGGCCAGGCCCCGCTGGCGATCGAATGTGAATGGTCGGCTGCCGAGCTCACCACCGAGAACCTGCGGGCCTTCCGCCACCGGTATGCCGATGGGGAGAACGTCGTGGTCGCGCAGGACGTCAATCGCCCCACCATTCGAACGATGGGCGAGATCCGTGTCGCTGTGGAGTCCCTCGCCGGGTTAGTCCGGCGACTGCGGAGGAAGACAGGCGAATAAAGGCAAGCACCGGACACCTTCTGACGCGTAACCGCTGATGTCCTTGGGTTGACAATCCAATTCTCCCCGCATGAAGCCCGGAGAATGGCACGGCTGGTCGCAATTGAGAGGGGATCACACCAGTGCCGCGTTCCAATGGACTCCGGGTGCTCTGCCCGCAGAAACCCGACTGGGGGCTGGGACACGTGCTGTCCGACAATGGCGGGGCGAAGGTCACCGTCTTCTTTCTCGGCGCCGGGAAGCGGACGCTCGATACGACCATTGCCGAGCTGGATCTCGTGACCGGCAAAGCAGCAATGCACCCGATCCTGGATGTGGCCGAGCGGGTCAACTGGCAACACACCCACTACAATCTGTATGTGGTCGAGCTCAAGGCGGAGCTGTTCTCTCTCGAACACAAGTTCCGCGAGGCGAACCTGGGGTACACCCCCGGCGTGAAACCGTGTGTGTATGTCGGGATGACCGGCCTGACCCCCGAGGAGCGATTGCAAGAGCACCGCAACGGCAATCACTCGGCGCGATTCGTCAAGAAGTACGGGGTGCGTCTGCTTCCCGAGCTGTACACGCACTTCAACCCCATGCCGTATGCCCTGGCGACCGTCATGGAAGTGGAGTTGGCGAGGCAATTGCGGGGGCGGGGCTACGGGGTGTGGCAGCATTAGCGGCGATACTGCACGCCTGTACACTGGAGTTTAGCCCGTGCCCAAACCGATTCTGTACTTGGTCCACGGGGAGACGGTGTGGATGCTCTCGCTCCGGGGGATTCCCGAGGACGAGGACATGAAACCTGGCTCCGGCTCGTCCTCGCCGACCATCGTCCCGACGCCGTTCGCCCGGGACGTGGATGTGGAGCGGGTGCTGCGCGAGGTCTAAGCGCGGATTCCTGATCCCGAGGTCCGAAAAAGGGGACGTAGGTTCGAAAGCAACTTTCCAAGAAGGGGCACCTCGAACGAAACCTGCGAGGATTCCCCCCGTGCCCGGACAAGCGTGCTTGTGAGCAGGGAACGGGACAGCCGCCCCCGCTGCGGGCGCGAGCCGGAGGGGAGGCGGCGGTTGCTCCCGAGGCCGAATGGTGGTATGTCTTCTGGGGCAGAGGGGGCCCGATCCTGAGGAGAGCCGACCTCGTCGGTGACTTGGTTGGTCGTTTCAGGGCAACGCCCACCGTTCAGGAGATCGCTTAATGCGCTTTAGAACCTACGTCCCCCATTACGAGCTACATGGCCGCCCTCTCGGCGATCGCCCTCCTTCGGAGGATTACCGCGTCGCTGGTCGTGGGGACGTGAAGCGTTTCTATCTTTGAGTACCGGTGGCGGAGAACGGGTTCATGCCATTTTCGCGTAAGAAGACCCCCCAAGGGGGCGGAGCACTGCGGTTCGTGGTCCACGAGCACAAGGCGACGCGGCTGCACTATGACTTCCGGCTGGAGATGGGGGGCGTGCTGAAGTCCTGGGCAGTGCCCAAGGGGCCTTCCATGAACCCGGCCGACAAGCGGCTGGCCGTGATGGTCGAGGACCATCCGGTCGAGTACATTGACTTCGAAGGCATCATTCCGGAGGGTAGCTATGGAGCAGGGCCGGTGGTGGTCTGGGATCACGGGACCTATGAGGCCAGTGAGCCGGGCGATCCCGAAGCGCAGCTCCGATCAGGGAAGTTTGCTTTCATTTTGGATGGGAAGAAGCTGAAGGGCGCTTTTGCTCTCGCCCGATTCGCCAGGGGCCAGACCGGCAAGGAATGGCTCCTGATGAAGAAGAAGGACGAATACGCCGATCCTTCCTGGACGCTGAAGAGTGACCTCACCCCCCGGCGGCTCAAGGAGCTGGCGGTCAAGATCCCGCCCTGCGAAACATCATAAGCCCGATCAAACCGCCATGACGCCAAGAACGCCATGGGGAGGCAATCGGGCGACCCGGCAATCTGGCAATCAGGGATGGTTGATGCTCCTGCCACGCGCGCGATGCCAAGCGCCGGCTCGGGCTCCTCTCGCCGGAGACCGCGCAACCCTTGATTTTCCCTTGACTTATCCCTTGGCAAGTGCATGCTAATCATATTGGGGGCTGATCCCGTAACGATACGACCTCACCACAGAAGGCCTCCCATTTGGGACGACCCGAACGCTGTACTATAGGCAGCAAATCCAGGGCAACTGCGGAGAGAACACGGGATGAGAATCCAGTTTGATCGGCATACCCTGGAACGTGCGGAGGAACGGGGAACAAGCGAAGAGGAAATCAGAGATGTGATCAATACAGGTTTCCCTGTTCCCGCGAAGTACGGTCGGATGGGTAGAGCCAAGATCTTTGATTTCAGGCAGAACCGCCACGGGACATACTATGAGCAAAAGAGGGTGGAGGTGTTCTACGCCATGGAAAGGGATGTCGTGATCACCGTGACGGTCTACGTTTTTTACGGAAAATGGGAGGGCTGAGAATGCAGATTCTATACGATTCAAAGAAAGACCTGCTCTACCTTAGGCTGGATGATCGGAAGCAGCAGGTCATCAACAAACGACTCTCCGAGGACATCGTGCTGGATCTTGGGGAACACGATAGGATTGTGGGTATTGAATTCCTCGATGCTTCCAAGCATCTGAATCTCGAACGTCTCCTGCCAGTAAAATATGAGGCCTCGACAGAGGCGGCATGACACAGACCCCGTCGATCAATAGCGGCCGCTCACCTAGCGCAGACGGGTACCCTCTGGAAACGGTTAAGACGGCAGCTCCCATGGAAGAAATAGTCAGGCGAACCATTGAGCGCCTGCAGCAGAAGGTGCGCGTCCAGCAGGCGATCCTTTTCGGGTCGCACGCCCAGGGGGAAGCCGATGCTTAGAGCGATGTGGACCTGGCCGTGATCTCTCCTGACTTTGCACGGATGAGCCATCGAAGGATTATGGATCTCCTGGTCGAGGTGGTCCTGACGGTGGACCCGTCTATCGAGATCCGGCCGTATACACCCAAGGATCTGCGGAACGCTCGGCCGACCAACTTCCTCGGCCACATCCTCGCCGAGGGGAAAGTGGTGTACAAAGACGGGCAGTTCCTGCTGTAGGTAGAGGAGGTAAGACAGCAGCAAGTGGCGAATGGCCCGTGAGGGTCGCGGGTGACCGGGCAAGGTCAATGCTTGGCCCGGAATCCCAGATGTCCCTTGGCGTCTTGGCGGTTCGTAGTGACTCCGGTGGCTAGCCCAGCACCCGACCGCCATCCACGACCATCACATCCCCCGTCATGAAGTCACCGCGGGTCGCGAGGAAGAGGGCGGCGTCCGCGATGTCCTCCGGCTTTCCTGCCCGCTTGAGCGGCGCAGCCTGGGTCACCTTCTGGATCGTCGCCTCGAGATTCGGCCGGCCGACGTTCCACCGGGTATCCGCGATGAAGCCGGGGGCGATCACGTTCACCAAGATCTCCGGCCCGAGGGTCTTCGCCAGGCACTTGCTGATGTGAATCACCGCCGCCTTGGAGGCGCAGTAGGCGATGGAGCTGCCCTGCGCATTGATGCCGGCGACCGAGGCGATGTTGATGATCCGCCCGTGGCCTTGCTTTCGCATCGGCGCCACGACGGCGCGGCAGCAGAAGAAGGTTCCCTTCACGTTGACGTTGTACAGGCGATCCCAGACCTCGTCGGTCAGCCCCTCCAGATCGGGGAAGTCCACGAAGGCCGTGATCCCGGCATTGTTCACCAGGATGTCAATGCGGCCGAACCGCTCCAGGATCTCCGCGACCATGGCCCGGACCTGCCGATCCTGGGCGACATCCGCCTGGATCAGCAGGGGCTCGCCTCCGGCCTGCTTCACCAGCTTAGCCGTCTCCTCGGCCTCTTGCCTGGACTTCGAGTAGTTCACGACGACCTTGGCCCCCTCGCGTCCATACGCCACCGCGATGGCCCGGCCGATGCCCACGGCGGCACCGGTTACCAGAGCAACCTTTCCTGACAACTGTGCCATGGTGCCTCCTTCAGGTTAGGGGGAATTCAACGTAGGATGCTGAGTCTGAAGTTCATCCCACATGGCGGTGCCCCGGGGACCACCCCTGCGGATGCTGGCCCGCGACGGTGTCCCCTCGGGGCTCCGAGCATTGCTGCGGATATCTGACTCGTCAGGGTAGCCCTTCGGCGTAGGATCACCTCTTCCAGGGCGGGACCCCGGGCAAGAGCTTCTCGAACTCGGCGATGAGCCCTGATTCATAGGAGCCTGCAAACTCGCCGGCAAAGAACTTCCCAAGGCCTTCCTTGCAAAAGCGTTCCCAGGACCTTTCCTCGTGGCCGGGGTTGATGGGGAAGAACAGGGCCCCGTTGGCGCGCGCGGCCTCCATGTCACCGGGGGCGTCGCCGATCATCAGGATCCGGTCGGATGGATACTTCCCCTTCGCCGCCAGGGCCAGGTGTTGCTTCTTGGTTCCCATCTCCTGCCCGGCGATGACCCGCGCGTACCGGGCAATGTCATGCTCTTCCCACTCGCGGGTCAGCGCCTCGCCGGGCGTGGCGCTGACCACGACCACATCGGCCTGTTTCTGCAAGAGCTCCAGGCTCTCGCGCACGTACGGGAAGGGCGGCACGCCATGCACCATGTCCGCGATGGCCGCGTTCACGCCCTTCGTCCAGGCCATGGCCCGGTCCAGCTCGGGATCGGGATGCTCGGCCATGTATGCCTTCAGGCCGTCATTGCTCAACGGCTTGCCGGACTTCATGAATTCCCGGAGCTTGGGAGCCTGGGTCACCTCCACCTTTCTTGCCTGGACCTCGGGCCGCTCGCGCAACAGGTCGAAGACCATGACCAGCGCCGGCCAGCGATTGATGCCGCGCCACTTGGAGTAGAGATTGACGAACTCGACCGCCTCCCGCGCATACTTGGACACGGGCTGCAGGTCCCAGTGTTTGATCGTGTTGGGGCAGAAGCACTCCTTGTGCTTGATCTCCATGGTGTCGAACGCGCAGCCGTCCGAATCAATGCCTACGAAGAACTTGTGCCTGGGTTGCATCTCGACCAGCGGCTGGGCCGCTTCTGGATAGGTGCTCATCAGGCGCTCTCCTTGTTTCGATGACCTCGGGGTTGCCCCAAGACGCAGTCCGCTCGCTTGGGTGAGGACTCTCCGTAGGTTTCCCACGCGGGAAGAATCGTCTTTCGCCGCTTCTCCACGGGGCCATGTCTCCCGATGGGGTATGAAGGCCCTTTACTTGTACCAGATGAAGTCATCCCTGCGCAAGGACATCGCAGGAAAGGTAACGGACCTCACACCACTGCGCGGAAAAATCTGGAAACGCCCTGGCAGGCCAGCCCCCCTCTCCGATCCGGCGTCCTGACGCAGTCCAACCAAGGGCAGGACCGCATGGAAACTTCCGGAGGCCTCCGGCAGAGAAGAGGAATGCTCTCCCAGGCGAGCGATCGAAAGCTCTTGACCCCGGGGCTGAGATGGACCGAAGATGGCCGCGATTTCGGATCCATGCGTCCCGGACCGAAGGCTTCGCGGAATACGGAAAGGCATCCCCATGGAACTTAGACCATGCGGCAAATCAAGCCTGAAGCTGTCGGCGCTGGGTCTAGGCTGCTGGTCCTTCGGCGGCGGCGCGTACTGGGGCGACTGTAACCAACAGGATGTGGACGCGGTGGTGCGCCGGTCGGTCCAACTGGGGATCAACTATTTCGACGCCGCCGAGGCGTACAACGACGGCCGCAGCGAGGAGTCGCTGGGTCAGGCGGTCAAGGGCCTCCCCCGGGAGAAGCTGGTGATCGGCACGAAGGTGTCGCCGTCGAACTGCTACGCGAAGACGCTGCCGCAGCACTGCGACGTCTCGCTCAGGCGCCTGGGTCTCGACCACGTGGACCTCTACATGATCCACTGGCCGATCCACCCGCACTCGATTCGCCACTTCACCAAGGACGAGGCGATCATCAACAATCCACCGACAGTCGAGGAAGCCTTTGGCGCTCTCGCAAGACTGAACGAACAGGGGAAGATCCGCTATATCGGTGTCAGCAATTTCGGCCCGGCGCGCCTGGAGGAAGCCTTCAGGATGTGCCCGGACATCGTGGTGAACCAACTGCCCTACAGCCTCTTGACTCGCGCCATCGAGCTGGAGAGTTTGCCACAGTGTCGCAGCCTGGGTGTGAGCGTGATCGGCTACATGACGCTGCTCCAGGGACTCCTGGCGGATCTCTACCCTACTCTGACTGATGTCCCACCGTACCAGGCGCGCACGCGGCACTTCCACTGGAAGCGGAGTCAATTGACGCGCCACGCTGAGGAGGGCGTGGAGGAGGAGACCAACGCCGCGCTTGCTGGTATTCGCACGATCATGAAGGCACGCGGCATGACGATGGCGGAGATCGCCACCAAGTGGGCGCTGGCGGGGCAGGGCATCACCTGCTGCCTCATCGGGGCGAGAAGCGTCCAGAAGCTCGAGGACAACGTGCGCGCAGCAGCGCAACCGCTGCCCGCCGAGATCATTGAAAAGCTCAACCGCGTCACGCAGCCGGTCTTAGACAAGCTCGGCAACAGCTTCGACTACTACGAGAGCTTCGAAAACAACCGGACGCGCTGACGTGGGATCGCCGGACGGGCGCGGTGGGCCTTCCTCTTGACAAGGGCACGGGTTCCGAATAAGTTGCATGCCACCTGAATGCTGGTCCACCACCCGGTGTGTCCCTATGCGACGCGCATCCACTCCCCGCGGCAAGGCGTCAACAGTATTCGACGGTCCATCCTGGCACGTTCCTGAAAAAGGGTCAGGCGGCTTTGTCGTGCATTCGGCCGTGAACCATCTCAAGGAGGGAGGAACTTTCGGAGAGCGGGGAAACCAATCTGTGTAAAGGAACCAGCCAGCGGAAACGTCATTCTGGACTCCTCAGGATTATGCGCTATCTCGAAGGGAGGAAAGACACCATGCACAGACGATTAACGAGCATCTTGGCTCCGGTCGTGGTCGGCACTCTTTTCACACTGACGCTGATCGCCTGTGGAACGGCATCCGCAGCGACCTTCCCCAAGACGAACATCAGGTTCGCCCACACGGGCGTTCCAGGCATCCCCTTCCATGAGGGGGTCGAGCGGTTCGCCCAACTGCTGAAGGAGCGAACCAGCGGCGCCGTGACCGTCCAGATCTTCCC
>CAZXXV010000125.1:0-9371 GCA_964644725.1 uncultured bacterium | reverse complement strand
GCGGAGCGAGTTCTACCGGAAGCGGATCGAGCAGATCGGGGGGCTGATCTGGGGAGACTGACGGAAAGACCCTGACCCCCTTTGCGAGGATGCAGATGCCGACACTCGTTGCTGGCGCGGAGTTCACAACCCGAGATGTTCACCTCGCCGCGTACTTGCTCGCCACCGACCATCCGCTACTCCGCCTCGAGGGACTCCACGGGCAGCGCAACCTCACCTTCGGGAATGTGACGGCTGAGGATGTCCGGCGGTTCTATGCAGGGGCGCCGAGCGACGCCCGGAAAGTCTTGGGGGCACTCCGCGATCTGAAGGGGCTCCTCGTCCAAGGGGACCGGCGATGAAAACGACACACGCGGACCTCCTGGGCGCCGCCCGTGGGATTCGCGCAGCGTTGGACATCTTGCCTGAACCGGGCAGCGTCGTGGAATGCCGCGTTCCCAACACCCGCCAGGGCACGCTGTCCGGCTACTACGACAACCTCGACGCACTCGCCGCCGCAGTCCACGACCTGGACGGCACGGTGCCCGCGATCTACGGCACGTTGAACTCCGTCAACCCGGACCTCCTGGCTCGCGCCGTCAATCGCCTTGAACCCTACGCGAAGCACACGACCGGCGATCAGGACATCCTCCGGCGGCGCTGGCTCCCGCTCGACTTCGACCCGGTGCGACCGTCGGGCATTTCCTCGACTAATGCAGAACATGCCGCCGCGCTCCAGCGGGCCGAAGCCGTGCGTGACTGGCTGGCCGGCGGCGGCTGGCCCGATCCGGTCTCCATCGACAGCGGCAACGGCGCCCACCTGCTCTATCGCGTGGACCTGCCGAACACGCCCGATGCCCTCCAGCTCGTGACGCGGTGCCTGGAGGCGCTGGCGTTTCAATTCTCTGATGCCGGGGTGAACGTCAATGTGAAGGTGGGGAATGCCGCGCGCATTTGGAAAATCCCGGGCACGATGGCGTGCAAGGGCGACAACACCGCCGAGCGCCCGCACCGGCGCTCACGCATCCTGGAGATGCCGGCCCGGCTGATTCCCGTACCTCTCGACCTGTTGCAGGGACTCGCAGCGCAGGCGCTAAGAGTGGACGACAACGGGCACCGGCCCACCGGCGCTGGCCGTCCGTTCGACCTGGACACCTGGCTGGCGGCGCATCCGCTGCCTGTCGTCGCCTCGGGAGCGTGGAACGGCGGGCGGCGGTGGGTTTTGAACCCCTGCCCATGGAACGCCGAGCACAGGAACCGGGCCGCCTATATCGTCCAGCTTGCCAGCGGAGCGATAGACGCGGGCTGCCATCATAGTGGCTGCGCCGGGAAGGGGTGGCACGAGTTGCGCGACGTGGTCGAGCCGGGATGGCGTACGACACGGGCATCGACCGCCGAGCCTAGGGCGATCCTCGACGCGCCCGTGGCCGACCAGTCGCGCATTGATGCCGGCGATCATGAGCTCTAGCGCGTCAGCGAGGCCGCCTGGGGCGCGCTACTGGCGGCTAATGCGCCGCCGGTCATCTTTCGATATGGTACGCTCCCGTCATGGATCGAAACCGATGATGCCGGCCAGCCGGTTGTGCGCGTTCTTACGCAAGATCGCCTCCGGCACACGCTCGCCCGGGTTGCCCATTGGTACATGAGGCGCCGATCGACGAAGGAATCCGCGACACTGATCGAGGTGCCCGCCCTCCCGCCCGTGCATGTCGTCCGGGACCTGCTCGCGCGCCCAAACCCGCCGCTGCCGATCCTCACCCGGATCGTCCACGTGCCCGTATTCGCGCCCGACGGGATGCTCCAGACGGAGGCCGGCTATCACGAGGCCACGCGGACTTTTTACGCACCGGTCGCCCCGCTAGAGGTGCCCCCTGTCGCTGATCGTCCCACGCCCGCCGACATTGACCAGGCGACGCGACTCCTGCTGGAGGACCTCCTTGGGGACTTTCCCTTCACGACGGCATCCGAGCGGGCGCATGTCGTGGCCCTCATCCTTCTCCCGTTCGTGCGTGAGCTGATCGAGGGACCGACACCGCTGCACCTGATCGAGAAACCCGCCCCGGGCACCGGAGCCACGCTCCGGGCGAATGTCGTCACCTTGGTGTCAACGGGGGGGCGGTTTGCGGCGATGACAGAGGCCCGCGACGAGGATGAGTGGCGGAAACGGTTGACCTCGAAGCTCCTCACCGGGCCCTCGGTCATCGTGATGGACAACCTCCGGCGCCGACTGGAGTCCGCGGCGGTGTCCTCGGCCATTACGGCGGACACCTGGGAGGATCGGCTCCTGGGGCGGAGCGAAATGGTGCGGTTGGCGGTGCGGTGCGCATGGATCGCGACGGCGAACAACCCGTCGGTGTCCGGTGAGATCGCCCGGCGGATCATCCGCATCCGGCTGGATGCGAAAGTCGATCGACCGTGGCTCCGGGAGGGGTTCCGACATCCGGATCTTAGACAGTGGGCCGTCGAGCACCGGGGGGGGTTGGTTTGGTCCGCCCTCACCTTGGTCCGTGCTTGGCTGGCGGCCGGCCGGCCATTGGGGGCTGCACGACTTGGCATGTTCGAGGAGTGGGCGGCCGTGTTGGACGGGATCCTCACCGTAGTAGGTGTTCAGGGTTTTCTGGGCAACCTGGAGCAGTTTTACGAGGTGTCGGATACTGAGGGGCTCATGTGGCGGGCATTCGTCAACGCATGGTGGGAAAAGTACCAGGATGGGGAGGTGGGCGTCTTGGATTTGTGGAAGTTGGCCTGCCCCGATGGTGGCGACCCGTTGGACCTCGACCTGGGAGATGGGAAAGAGAGAAGTCAGAAGACTCGCCTTGGGATACGACTGGCCGATATGCGCGACCGACAATTTGACGGTAAGCGGATCGTCAGGGCCGGGGTGTTCCGGCGTGCACAACTTTGGAAATTAGTCGTGGGTGTGTGAACCTGTGAACCTGTGTGAACCTTTTCACCCTTACTGATTTTGGGAAGCACGCCACTCATGACAGAAAAAAGAAAGAATAAGCATAGGTGGAAAAGGTTCACACTGGCGAGCAGGGTGACAGGGCGATGGTGCAGGAGCCAGTGAAGGAGCGTCTGATGAGCGAACCCTTGCTGACAATCAAGGAGGTGAGAGACCTCCTGAACGTCCCGCGAAGCTGGCTCTACGAGCGGACCCGAAAAGGTGAAATCCCCCACGTCAAGTTGGGCAAATATGTCCGTTTCGACCGTGAGGAGCTTCTCCAGTGGATCAACAAGCGCCGGGTGAAAGCTTAGCAGGGTGTTAGCATGGACCAAGAAGCGTTGCATTCGTCGGTAGTTACGGAGCAACCATTGGTGGCTGACCAAGGGGTCATACCACTTGAGAAGCCCGGAACGCCCCCCGCGCGCCCGGCAAGGGTGGGAGGCCCTCCACACCGGAAGGGTTTCGGGACCACCGGGCGAGGTTACTCTCGGACCGGCTTAAACGCCCTGAAGGCCCGGATAAAAGTCAGAGGGCTTGATGCGATTGATAAGCGGACGCTGGCGGCTCGCGGCCTTCTAGGATGGAAGGCGTCACTTGTCCAAGATCTGGGTGGCACGGAGGATCTTTCCACCCAAAAAATGACGATCATTGATTTAGCTTCGAAGCTCAAGCTCTACGGCGATCACCTTGACGCCTACATGGTGGAGCAGCAAAGCCTGGTCAATAAGAAACTCCGGGCCGTCGTTCCCATTGTGCGCGAGCGGATTGCGCTTGGTGATGCTTTGCTCCGTTGCCTCCAAAGCCTCGGCCTTAAGCGCCGCCAGCGGGAGGTGCAGGACTTTGACACTCTCCTCGGCGAGGCCTCGCCTGGCGACGGGGACGGAAAGCAAGCGCCATGACGAAGTCGAAAGCCTTCATCCCCTGCACCCGGTTCATTGACCGCATGGTGCGCCTCCCTGACGGTTCGCCCGTCGTCCTGGCCGAGCGTCAGCGGAAGATCCTCGATCACGTCTTGACGCCGCGGGACGGCCACCTGCCCTATGTCACGGTTCTGTGGGGCGAGCCGAAGAAGAGTGGAAAAAGCGCCGTCGCCGCCTGGAACGGTTCTTGGGTCCTGAACACCTGGGGCCCTCGTGCCGAGGTGCTGTGCGTCGGCAATGACCTGGAACAATCCGACAGCCGGCTCTTTGCGGAGATCGTCCGCGTCCAGCAGGACCACCCCACGCTCCGCCGCCGGATCCTCAAGGCCACCGACAAGATTCTCCTCCTGGATGACGGCTCGAAGTGCTATCCGGTCGCCCTGGATGCGACAGGCGAGGCAGGCGCAAACCCGTCCATCACCCTGCATGACGAGGCCTGGGGAATCACGAGCGAGCGTGCTCGCCGCTTGTACGACGAATTGACGCCGCCGCCGACCCGCCCCATGGCGATACGCTGGGTCAGTTCCTATGCCGGCTTCCCGGGAGAGTCCATCACCCTTGAGGGTCTCTGGAATCGTGGCCTCGCCGGCACACCGATTCCCGGTCTCGAAGACTGCTACGCGAACGGGCCGCTCTTCGCCTACATCAGTCACACACCGAAAATGCCCTGGCAAGTCGGAACCGCTGGCGAGCGATATTACGCCGATCAGCGGACGGACCTGTGCCCCTCCGCCTATCTCAGGCTCCATCAAAATGAGTGGGTGTCCGGCGAAAGCATTTTCATCACGGAGGCGCTCTGGGATGGTTGCGTGCATCCGGGCCTCTCGCCGCCCCTCCCGTCACATACCGTCACCCTCTTCGCCGGACTTGACGCGGGCCTCAAAAGCGACACGGCGGCCATCACCTCGGTTTACTGGAGAGATGGTCGGCTCGCCCTCGGCCCGCTCAGAATCTGGCGCCCAAGTGCGACCGAGCCGCTGGACATCGAAGGGACTCTCGAGGAATTCGTCCGCGAGCTGCACGCGCGCTATCACCTGGCCGCGGTCCTCGCCGACCCCTGGCAAATGGCCCGCAGCATCCAGACTCTCCGGGCCGCCGGCATCCCGATCGGGGAGTTTCCGCAGACCGTCCCGAATCAGACCCGGGCAGGCCAGGCGCTCTTCGACCTGCTGAAGGGCAAGAACATTGAACTCTATCCAGACGCGGAACCTCCGCCAACAGGCGATGAACGCGGTCGCGATCGAATCGTCACGCGGCTGGAGGCTCGCGAAGGAAAAGGCGAGCAGGAAAATTGACGGCGTGGTCGCCTTATCCATGGCCTGTGTCGCGGCGCTGGACAATACCCCGCCAGCCGGCCCCACCGAGCAGGAAATACAGCGGGCGGAAGCGCAGGTGGAGACGCTCCGGCTGGCCGTGCAGCGGCAAGCGTCTGGGGAAAACTTGCAGGCCCTGGCCGAAGCCCAGCGAGCGCGCAAGGAATTGGTGCGCCGCTACGTGGGCGAACGGATCGGGGCCTGGTGATGGCCTGACGAGGAGGCAGCGATGTGCGCGACAGCGATAGTCGCACCCGAAACTGAAGCGCTGGTCCGGAGTGCTGGAGGCTACGCGATTCGTCTCGCCTGCGGCCTGGCTGCTCCCTGCCCCGCGTGCGGCGCGCCGCCAGGCGCGTTCCATCACCCCGGCTGCCCGGAGGAACCATGCCCACTCTGCGACCGGCACGCTGTGGGGTGCACCCACACAATCCTGAGCGCCTTTCATCTCCTGGCCGGCATCTCGAAGCCGATGAGGAGTAACTGACATGCCCGACAACGTGATCAGCATCCGCGTGGTGGTGAAGGACGACGGCAGCATCGCCCTCAAGCAAGTCGCCCAGTCCACCGAGGACCTCGGCAAGAAAGCCGCCGCCGGCTCCGAGGGCATGGTCAAGCTGAATGCCACCGCCGCGGAAGCGCGCGGGATCTTCCAGGGCCTCGGCCAGGAGGGTGCCGGCCTCCTCGGGCGGTTCTCCGGCCTCCTCACCGTCCTGGGGCCTGTCGGCATCGGCCTCGGGGCCGCGGCCTACGCCGCCCACAGTGCCGTCTCGGAGTTCACGACCTTCGCGACCAAGGTCCGCGACCTCTCCTTCCTCGCCGGCGGTTCCACGCGGGACACGAGTATCCTGATCAGCGGCCTGGAAGCCGTCGGCGTGAGCAGCGAGAACGTCGAGACCGGCATCCGCATGATGTCCGCCGCGATCGAGAACGGCTCGCCCGCCATCAACCGCCTCGGTATCTCCATGCGGGACGCCTCCGGGCAGCAGAAGAACGCCCTCGTGCTCTTCTACGAGTCCATCGATGCCCTTCGCGGCGTGACGAATGAATTGGAGCGCAATAAGCTCGCGCGCGACCTCTTCGGGCGCAGTTGGACCGAGATGCTGCCGGTCCTGCAGCGCGGGGCAGACGCGATCCGTAAGCTCGGTGAGGAATCCGGAAAGTTCATCACACCGGCAGACCTTGCGATGCTGCAAGAGTACCGGCAGGCGGTGCACGATCTGGAGGAGGAGTGGGAGCGCGCCAAGATCAACATGGGCCGCGGCCTCATCGTCCCGATCACCTGGCTGGTGAAAACCATAGGCGCAAGGCCCAGCGGCGAGCGCACATGGGAGGAGCAAGCGGCTGGACTCGCCCCGCCGTATGTCGTGAGCCCGTACAGCGACGTGGGCGCGGCTGGCTTCATGGGGTCCGGGCGAGTCGGCGGAGCGCCGACTCCTGGGAAAAACATCCAAGAGCTTCAGCGCGAAGCCTTCGCCGCCCAGACTGCCCAGATGCAGGCCGCGGCCGCCGCCCTGATCGCCATGGACCCGGTCGCCATCCTCTCCGCGCAGGCCGATGCCCTCCGGGCCAGCCTGCGGGCCGAGCTGGCGAAGTTCGAGTTGGAGGCGAAGTCGCAAGGGCTGACGGACGACCAGATCGCCCAATGCAGGATCGCCCTGACCGCGCAGACCAACGCCGCGATTGAGAAGCTCACACGCGATAGCTCGCTGCGCCAGGCCGAGGCCGTCACCAAGTATTACGCTGACATCACGGCGATGTCCGAGAAGCAGTTCAATCTTCGCGTGAAGATTGAGCAGGACATCACCGGGGCGACGCTGAACGAGAACGACAAGCGCCTCCGCGAGGTGCAGACCTGGGAGGAGGCCAACGTCAAGGCCATCCAGTCCGTCTACGGTGAGGGTACGGCGGTCTACTCCGAGGGCGGACGGCGCCGTGTCGAGATCGAGCGGGAGACGGCCCGGAAGATCCACGATGCCCTGGTCGGGCAGACGGATGCCTTCGAGGAGGCCTATCGGCTCCAAGCGGGGGCTATTTCCGAGAGCCTCATCAGGGAGCAGGGGGGCCGGCAGCAGATCTGGGAGCAAGACCGCGAGGACGTGGAAGACTGGTCGGACTGGCTGGACACCTGGAGGGAGGCCAACCTCAAGAGCATCCAGTCCGTCAACGAGTCCATCCGCGAGGAGACTACCGAGTCGGTGGACCTCATCACGGCGGTCTATGCAGAGGGCGGACGGCGGCGTGTGGAGATCGAGCGGGATATCGCGCGTAAGATCCACGATGCCCTGGTCGGGCAGACGGACGAGTTCGAGGAAGCATACCGGCTCATGGGCCAGCCAGTGACGCTGGACTGGGACCGCTACTATGTCGGCTTCCTCAAGGAGTTCTCGGAGGCGAAGCAGAAATTCCAGAACGCCCTGACGGCCCCGATCGAGATGCGCGCCCTGAGCCTCGGTGGCCCCCAGTTCCTCCCCTTCGCCGAGTACGAGGACCGCCTGACCAAGATCGGCATCACGGCGCAACTCATCGGCCGGCAGTATTTCGATTCGCTCTCCGAGAGCATCAATGCCACGCAGAGCGCCTTGCAGGCCCTTGTGGCCAACGGCGTGGACCCGGCGGACGAGCGAATGCAAGAGCTCAAGGAAAGCCTCACCGGTCTTCAGGATCAATTTGAGCGCCGGGAGATGTTCCGGGGCATGTTCGACGGCATCTCCTCCGGCATCACGGATTCCGTCCGGGGCGTGATCCAGCGCACGCGGACCATGGGACAGGCATGGCGCAACATGGCCCAGTCCATCGCGCTTTCCATCGAGAATGTCATCATCAACGGGGCGCTCAAGAAGCTGGAGCGGGAGATGGAGCGTGTCCTCTTCCCCCCGGGAGCCGGGGGAGGCGGACTCCTCGGGATCCTGGGGAACCTGTTCGGCTTCGGCGGCGACCTCACGGCTGCGACCGCTCCCGCCTTTTCCTACCTCCAGACGGGAGAGGCTGCCGAGTTCATGAGCATCGGCGGCGGTTTCGCCTGGAGCGGGTCCGGCAACATCCTGCCCGGCACCTTCGCCCCCCTGCGCCGCTTCGCCTGGGGCGGCATCTCCGATGGCCCGATGCTTGGGATGATCGGCAAGGGACCCTATCGGCGCGAAGCCGTGATCCCGATGCCGGACGGCCGCTTCGTGCCCGTTAGTTTCACCGGCCCGGCGGCCAGCGCGACGCCTCAAGTCATTATCAACGTGAACAATCAGAGCGGCGTCCCCCTGGATTTCAAACAGACCGGCATGCGCAGGGACCAGGACAAGGTCATCATCGAAGTGGTGACCAAGAACCTGTGGACGAACCCCGACTTTCGGGCACTAGTGGCGGCGGTGCGATGAGGAGGCGACGATGAACGAAGCCCAGGAACTGCTGGAGAACTTCGGCGAGCGGCTCGCGGAGATCACGCCGGCGATCCTGAAGTACCTCGATCGCCGCTCGGCCATCCGAGCCCTGCAAGAGATCAAGGCCTTGGACCGGCTTTGGCAACAGGTACCCCTAGATGAACGGATGGGAACGCCCGCCGTGTCCCCCGCGATGACCGTGAAGATCCTCGAACAGTGCAACAAGATCCTGGCCATCCTCCGAGCCGCCCTTCGGAGCCGGCGGCCCACCGAAAAAAGGGAAAAAAGGTACCGGACACCTTTAGAGAGGTAACTGCCTGATTTCCTTGGAGACGGTTTTCAATTCTTCCGCAACGCGGGTTGAATGGTAAGAACACCATGAAGCCATATCCGCTGGTGAATGACCTGCTTGAGCCCGCCCTGCGAGTCGCCACGCCCCGCGCCTGATTGTGCCGGGGAGCACGACGCACGTGGTCGGCCGGTGCAACAACCGGGAATTCTATTTCACGGTGCTGAAGGACGAGGTGTGGTTGGCTCACATGCAGGAGATGAGCGTGACGAGGCAGCGCGCCGTGGGGAGCCTGGCCTTCGTGGCGCGCTATGTTCCCCGACGGCGTGGCCGGCCAAGAATCGGAAACTAACCATGGCGTCCTCCTTTGCTGCGCCAAGAGGTGGCCCTCAGCGCCCTTTAACCCCGTATCCTACAGGCTGCTTCGCGCGCCATAAACAACGGGGGCCAAGATCCGGGCCGTAAACAACCGAGGGCCTCTTTCCTCAGAATGAGGCGCTGGTGCAAACGGACAAGGCGGAGTGTTAGGAGTGTAATGAGGGACGTGGTTGA
>CAZXXV010000124.1:0-9438 GCA_964644725.1 uncultured bacterium | reverse complement strand
TCACGTGGAGCGGGAAACGGGATTCGAACCCGCGACCCCGAGCTTGGAAGGCTCGCGCTCTAGCCAGCTGAGCTATTCCCGCCTGTGTCATGGACTGCGCTCTTGGCCAGCCTCCGAGGCTGGCGGAACGATCGACCGTCATCCGTGCCAGGAAGAGGGCGACGTTTCGCCCTCGCACGAGAAACTGATACGTCCAGCCATGGCTGGTGGGGAGAGGAGGATTCGAACCTCCGAAGGCATGAGCCAACAGATTTACAGTCTGCCCCCTTTGGCCGCTTGGGTATCTCCCCGGAGCCTGTTCGGATCCGCTGTTTGGTGACCGAAGCCGATGGGCGAGCTTCTGCAGGCTTGGAGCTGGCGGAGGGAATCGAACCCCCGACCGGCTGATTACAAATCAGCTGCTCTACCTGCTGAGCTACGCCAGCAGACAAACAATTAGTATATACGAAGGCCAATCGCAGTACAAGCAAATTCGTTCGGTCCCAGAATTATATGGAGCAAAGACGCCCAGCGGACCACATATTTATTTTAGATTTTTAACCACTTTATTCAATTTTCGTCAATCAGAACCTCTTTCTGTCATGTGCCGTTGCCGAATCACCTCGAAGACGCACACGGCAGCCGCGCACGACGCATTCAAAGAGGCGACCCTTCCCGAAAGCGGAATTCGCACCTGAACATCACATCGGCTTCTGACAAGGGGCCGCAATCCCCGCCCCTCCGCGCCGATCACCAGCGCGAGCGGCTCCTTCAAGTCCGCGCTGTACAGGAGGCGCCCACCTGTGGGGTCGGCACCCACAACCCACAGTCCCTGCCCCTTCACCCAGTCCAGAAATGCCGCGAGGTTGGTGACTCGCGCTACCGGGAGATGTTCCGTGGCCCCGGCAGAGGCCCGAACCGCGGCCGGGGTCACGCCTGCCGCTCGATCCCGAGGCAGGATGAGACCGTGCGCGCCTGCCGCCTCGGCAGTCCGGAGGATGGCGCCCAGGTTCTGGGGATCCTGGATCCCATCCAGGACGACGAGGAATGCCGCCTCGCGAGCACGGAGGGCCATCGACACAATGTCCTCCGCTCCCACATAGGGAAACGGCCCAACCTCCGCCAGAACCCCTTGGTGGGGCACCCCCTTGACCAGCCGGTCCAGGTCCGCCCGTGGCCGGACCTCCACCGGAACGCCACGCTCCTGACCAAGGCTCTGGATAACCTCGATGATCCCGCCTCGTTCCCCGCGCGCCAGCCACACCCGCCGGAGACTCCGCCGGCCCGCGCGCAGCGCCTCCAGAACAACGTGCGGGCCTGCCAGGATCTCCGTCTCGGCTGCGGTGGCCGGTCGACGCGTGAAGGCTTTCACTCTTTGACCAGTGTCACGGCGATAGCAGGGAGCTTGAGGGCTTCCGCGAACTCCGACACCGCGTGGGTCGCGATCTTGGTATCTTCCAGGCGAAATCCGCGCGCGGTGAGCGCCTGGCGGATGCCGTCTGCCGTCGCCCAGGCTTTGGCCTTCCGTGCTGCCTCGCGGTGGGCCAGAAGTTCCTGAACCAGCGAGGTGAGTCGCCTCTGCAGATCCGCGGCGCGGGGTGCCCCGTCCGCAAGCAGCGCTTTCAGTTCCTCCACCGCCGCCATCGCCGGTCGGGTGAGGCGCACGGACTCATAGGAAGCCACCACCGGCCCGCCCCCGCCAAAGTCGAGGCCCAACACCGCCCCCATCCGGCGCAGGAGCGCGGCCGTCTCCATCAGGGCAAAGAGGACCGGAGGCTCCGGGGCCCCACCCCGGTCGGCCTCGTGCAGGAGCCGGTTCCCTTCCCGCACCAAGTCGAACAGAACCCCCGTCGCCCGGGCCGTGTTGAAGTCATCGTCCATGGCCGCGCGAAACGCCACCTCGGCCGGGTGAGGCTCCTCCCGGAACGGCCCCGTTGCCAACGCCCCCATGTCTTCGGGTGGGGGGGCCTCGGCCCCAAGACGGGTCACCGCCCGCAAGAAATCCTGGATGCCAGCCAGTGCTCTGGCCTTCTCATGGACGGCCGATTCGGAGTAGTCCAGTGGCCCGCGGTAGTTCGTGGAGAGCAGCAGGAGCTTCAGCGCCTCGGGGCTGAAGCGGCCCAGGGCGTCCCGGATCGTGACGAAGTTTCCCAGGGACTTGGCCATCTTCTCGCCGTTGACCGTGACGAACCCGTTGTGCAGCCAGTATCGGGCCAGCGGCTTGCCCGTGGCGCCCTCCGACTGGGCGATCTCATTTTCGTGGTGGGGGAAGATCAGGTCCTCCCCCCCGGCATGAATGTCGAAGGTCTCCCCGAGGTACTTGGAGGCCATGGCGGAGCACTCGATATGCCAGCCCGGCCGACCCGGCCCCCAGGGGCTGTCCCAAGCCGGCTCGCCCGGCCGCGACGCCTTCCACAGGGCGAAGTCGAGGGGATCCCGTTTGCGCTCGTCTACCTCGATCCGGGCTCCAGCCCGGAGGTCTTCGAGGCTGCGGTGGGAGAGTTTCCCGTACTCGGGGAACCGGCGGACGGCATAGTAGACGTCCCCGTTCACCCTGTAGGCCAGGCCACGCTTCTCCAGGGCCTGGATGATTTGAATCATCTCCAAGATGTGGTCGGTGGCCTTGGGCTCGACGTCTCCCCGCCGCAGCCCCAGGGCATCCATGTCCTGGTAGAACGCCTCGATGTAGCGGCAGGCCAGGGCATCCCACGGGATGCCGAGTTCGCGGGCCCGATCGATGATCTTGTCGTCCACATCGGTGAAATTCCGGACGAGCATCACCTGGTAGCCCAAGTACTCGAGGTATCGCCGGATCACGTCGAAGGCCAACGCGGAGCGCGCGTGACCGATGTGGCAGAGGTCGTAGACGGTCACGCCACAGGTGTACATCCGCACCTGCCCCGGGATCAGGGGCTCGAACGGCTCCAGCGTCTGGGTCAGCGTGTTGTAGAGCCTGAGTGCCATCGGGTTCCCTGACACCGCGATCGCATGCCCTGCGATCGAAAGCCACGCACGGCGACGGATCAGGCCCTCCCGCCTGCCAGGAGCGGCCGTGGGAGAAGGTGAGGGCCGGATCCGACTACCGTCTCTCACGGACCCGCCGGGTTCGGTGGGAAGAGACGCCCGGCCGCCCGCTGGGCACCGGCGCCACGCAGGCCACCGCGATCGTGGCGATCCCCTCGCCCGCTCCCAGCCACCCCAGGCCCTTCGCCGTCGTGCTCTTCACGTTCACCCGCTCCGCCACAATCCGCAGGACCGTGGCCAGGCGCTCGCGCATGGCCGGGATGTGGGGACCAATCCGGGGCGCCTCGGCGATCACCGTGGCGTCCACATTGCTCGGCTGGTACCCCTTGGCGGCGATCAACGTCACCACCCGTTCCAGAAGGACCAGGCTGGAGATGCCTCGCATCTCGGGGCGCCCCACCCCAAAGTGCGTCCCGATGTCCCCCTCGCCAGCGGCACCCAGGAGGGCATCCAGGATCGCGTGGGTCAGCACGTCGGCATCCGAATCCCCTTCCAGACCCCGCTCGAAGGGGATGGCAACGCCCCCCAGGATCAGGGGGCGCCCCGGGACCAGCCGGTGCATGTCGAGCCCTACGCCCACCCGGACGGAGGGACCGCCTGCCGGGCTCACCCCGCCCTCCCCGCCGCGAATTCCCTGGCGCGCACGATCTGGTCTGCCAGTGCCAGATCCGCTGCCGTGGTGACCTTGAGGTTCTCCGGGGACCCCGGCACCAGGCGCACGGGATGGCCCAATCGCTCCACCAGGGCGCTGTCGTCGGTGGCGCGGAAGCCGTCCCGGAGGGCCCGGGCGTGGGCCTCCCGGAAGAGATCGGCCCGGAACACCTGGGGAGTCTGGGCTGCCCAGAGCCGACCGCGCTCCGGCGTCTCCACCAGCCAGCCATCCTGATCGGCTACCTTGATCGTGTCCGTCACCCGGACCGCCACCACGGCCGCGCCCGCGTCCGCGGCGGCACTCACGGCGGCCCGGATCACGGGCGGCGTGACGAAGGGTCGCGCGCCATCGTGCACCAGGATGAGATCGGTCCCCGCGCTGGTGTGGAGGAGGCCGGCGTAGACCGAGGCCTGGCGATCCTCCCCGCCCGGGACCACGGCGTCCGCAGACAGGTCGAAGGGGTCCAGGATCTCACGCCGGCAGCGCTCCTCGTGGCCCGGCGGGACCACCAGGACCAGGCCGTCCAGGCACCCCGAGGCCCACAGGGCCTGCAGCGTGCGGGTGAGGAGTGGAACCCCCGCCAGGGGCAGGTACTGCTTGGGCAGTCCCACCGCCATCCGGCTTCCGCCCCCCGCCGCAGGCACAATGGCGGTCACCTGCATCGCCACGCTCCCCACAAGGAAAATCCCAAACTCCTCGCCCCCCGATCACCCGCGGCCGTGATGCTCCCGCACCTGCGCGTGGGACTCGGGGAGTGGGATTTGGGATTCCGGCTGGTTCAGGCGGCCTCCGCCTCTTCCTTCAGGCGCGAGAAGATCATGCGCCCGGCCGTGGTTTGCAGCACCGAGGTGACGCACACGTCAATCGTCTGGCCGATGTGGCGCCGTCCGTTGTCCACCACGACCATCGTGCCATCGTCCAGGTAGGCAATGCCTTGGTTGTACTCCTTGCCCTCTTTGAGGACGTAGACCCGCATGTCCTCTCCCGGCAGCACCACCGGTCGCAGGGCGTTGGTGAGCTCGTTGATGTTCAGCACCCCGACCCCGTGCAGCTCCGCCACCTTGTTCAGGTTGAAGTCGTTGGTGACGATCTTGGCGTTGAGGGCCTTGGCCATGGCCACCAGCTTGTTATCCACTTCCCGAATCTCGGGGAAGTCCATGTCACTGATCTCGACCCGGATCTCCACCTTCTTCTGGATCTTCTGGAGAATGTCCAGGCCGCGGCGGCCCCGGTTTCGCTTCAGCGGGTCGGAGGAATCGGCGATATGCTGCAACTCACGCAGGATGAACTGGGGGATGACCAGTGTCCCCTCCAGGAAGCCGGTCTCGGTGATGTCCGCGATGCGGCCATCGATGATCACCGAGGTATCCAGCAGCTTGTAGCTTTCGGCGCGTGGCTGTTGCTTCAGCAGACGGATGAAGCCGGCGAAGTTGAACTCGCGCCCCTTGTCCAGGGCCACGAGAGCCCCCAGGTAGCCACCGCCGATGAGACAGAGGGTCTGGGCGAGGGCGCCGACGAAGGGCGGGAAGGCCACCAGGAAGTTGGCCGCGGCGGCATACACCGCCCGGCCCACCACCAGGCCGACGACGAGCCCCAGCAGGGCGTGAACGATCGCCTTCCCGGGGATCCGGCGAAGCCGCTGTTCCAGCGCCACGACCATGAGGCCGAAGGCCAGGCCCACCAGGACGCCGACGATCCATTCCGCCTCACTCCCGCGCCGGAGCGCCAGCGGGAGGAGCCCCGCTGCCCCGCAGAGGGCAACGAACAGCACGCGCAGCATCGGCTCCGACACGCGAGATCACCTCCTCCGGGCCCGGGAGGCATGAGGGGTCTGCGGCACAGCGCCCTGGGTCCTCAGGCTGGTCACAGCGATGCACGAACCTTCTCGGGGGACAGGCGCCCGAGGGAAACGCGCAGTGGACGACTCCCCACTGCTCCGTCATGGGTGGAGAAGCACTCGTGACGTCCGCCCCCCGGCGTTGGCGAGGCCCGCCACGGACGGCGGGCGGACAGATGGGCCGTGCCAGCAGCGGCCTACGCCTTGGCGATCGTCCGATCCACCATCGAGCGGGCGTCGCCCTCGTCAATCCCGACGGCGTGGGAGATTTCGCTCACCAGGAGTTGCCGAACCGTTTCCAGCATTTTCTTTTCGCCGAAGGACAGGTTCCGCTCCTTCTGCAGCAGCACCAGCTTGCGCAGCACCGTGGTGACTTCGTACAGGGATCCCGTCTTGATTCGCTCCAGATTGTCCTTGAAGCGGCGGTTCCAGTTCGGGCAGATCTCCACATCCTTCTTGCGGAGGATCTCCATCACCTTGCGAACTTCCTTCCGGCCGATCAACTGGCGCAAGCCAACCCGCTCGGCGTTCCCGGTGGGCACCATAATGGTCATATCATTGCCCAGGATGCGTAGGATGTAATAGGACTGCCGGCTGCCGGAAACCTCCTTCTGTTCGATCGCTTCGATCCGCCCCACGCCATGCGTTGGATACACGACCTTTTGGCCGACGCTGAACATCGTTGCACCCCTTTGTGAGGGAGACGTCCCGCATCTTAGCAAAAACTGACCAATCAGTCAAACCGCATATGACCTCACATCACTTTTTTGTCGTACACCCCTTGCCCGCCGGGAGCATCAGTTCGGCCAACTCTCCAACGTGAGACAGCCCCACGGCAGTGATGGTGGCACCCGCCGGCGGGGATCCCGCACCCGCCTGGGCCGTGATGGCCCGGGTGAAGCCGAGCCGCCTGAGTTCCTGAAGGCGCTTCTCCGTCTGGGCCACGCGCCGGATCTCACCGCCCAATCCGACCTCGCCAAAGAAGGCCCAGGTCGCATCGACGGGCACGTTCCGGACGCTGGAGAGGACGGCGGCGACGACCCCGAGGTCCGCCGCCGGCTCTCGCACCGTGAGGCCGCCCGCCACGTTCAGGAAGACATCCGAGGCGCCCAGCCCCACGCGGAGACGCTTCTCCAGCACCGCCAGGAGCATGGCGACGCGCTGAAAATCGAGCCCGTTCGCCACCCGTCGGGGCATTGCCGCCCCCGTGGGGGTGACCAGGGCTTGTACTTCGACCAGGATGGGACGCGTCCCTTCCACCGTCGCCACCACGACCGAGCCCGGGGCATCATCCGGTCGCTCCGCCAAGAACAGGGCCGAAGGGTTCTCCACCGGGGCGAGGCCGCCTGCCCGCATCTCGAAAATCCCGACCTCGTCGGTGGGACCGAAGCGATTCTTGGTGGCCCGGAGGATCCGATACGCCTGGTGGCGGTCGCCCTCGAAGTAGACAACCGTATCCACAATGTGCTCGAGGGCTTTGGGACCAGCCAGGCTGCCCTCCTTGGTCACGTGGCCGATGAGCCACACGCTCACCTCCTGGCGTTTGGCGACCTCCAGGAGTCGGCCCGCGACCTGGCGGACCTGGCTCAGGCTACCGGCGGCGGATTCCAGGGCAGGATCCCAGGTCGTCTGGATCGAGTCCACCACGACCGCATTCGGCTTGAGGGCGGCAATGTCCTCCAGGATGGCGTCCAGGGAAGTCTCGGCGGCCAGGTAGAGACTGGGGGCGTCGGCGCCGAGGCGGCGGCCGCGCTCGCTCACCTGGGCCAGGGACTCCTCGCCGGAGGCGTACAGGATGGTCAGCCCTTGCCGGGCCAGAGCACCCGCGGCCTGGAGCACGAGGGTGGACTTCCCGATGCCCGGGTCGCCGCCAACCAGGACCATCGCGCCGGGGACCAGACCGCCGCCCAGGACGCGATCCAGCTCGCCGATCCCCGTCCTGAGCCGCCGGTGCTCAACGCCCGCGACCTGGACGAGAGGAACGGGGGGCGTGGACGGGAGACGCCCGGCGCTCCAGGGCGCAGCGGAACGGGGTCCCTCGGACGATGCCCTGACCGCCACCACGACTTCGGTCAGGCTCCCCCAGGCGCCGCAGTCCGGACACCGACCCAGCCAGCGCGGTGCCTGGTGCCCGCACTGCTGGCACTCGTAGTAGCTGCGCTTGCCGGCCACGCCCGCTGACGGCTACCAGGCGCCGAGCGCCTGGATTCCAATGCCGATGATGCTGAGCGGCCCCTGCTCTTGAAGCTGGTCGGCCGCCTTCCCCATCTTCTTGAGGCTGTCCTTGGCGGTGAAGTAGAGCGACTCGTCGTTCACCAGTTTGCCCAGGGTGCCCTCGCCCCGCTCGACCTTCTTCATGATGCCGTTCAGGCTGGCCACGGCACCCCGCATGTCGTTATAGAGAGCCTCGTCGTTCACCAGCTTGCCCAGGGTGCCCTTGCCCTCGTTGATTCGCTTCGAGGCGGTCCGGAGACCGGTGAGCGCCTCTCGCATCTCGCCCAGGGTTCCCCGCGCCTCATTGTAGAGGCTTTCGTCCCTGACCAGCTTGCCCAGGCTTCCCTTGCCGCTTTCGATGTCCTTCATGACGCGGTTGAGGCTCCCGGTCGTCCCACGGAGGTCCGCGCTCAAGCTCCGCAGATCCCCATAGAGTGCATCATCGGCGAGCAGCTTGCCCAGGGTGCCCTGTCCCTTGGCGATCTGGTCGCTCACCTGGTGGAGGTCAGCCGCCATGCCCCGGATCTCCCGGTACAGGCCGTCATCGGCGATCAAGCGGCCCAATGTCCCCTCGCCCTTCTCGATCTTCTTGGCGATCTTGTCCATGGTCTGGAAGGCCGAGCTGATCGGCTCGATGCTCTTGCCCAGGCCCTCGTTGACCTGCTTGGCCAAGGTCTGGATGTCGCCGGCCGCATCGTTCAGTCGCACCAGGAGCGTGTTGAGGTCGGGGGGCTCGCTGCTTTGCAGGAGACTGCCGTCGGGCGCGGTCTGGGCCGCCGGCGAGCCGAACGTGAGATCAACGAAGTTCGTGCCCAGGAGGCTTGTCAGCTTGATGGTGGCGATGGAGTCGGTCTTGACCGGGGTTTCCGGCTTGACCCGCATCGCCACCTCCACCCGGGCGCCGATGACCCGGATGTCCCGCACCGTGCCCACATCCACGCCAGCCAGACGGACCGGATCCCCCAGCTTCAGGCCCGGGATGGACTTGAAGGAGGTACGGTACTCGAGCATCCGCGCGAAGATCGTCTCCTTCCCCACCAGCTCGAAGAGCGCGATGAGGATGAGGAAAGCGACCACCAGGAAGAGACCGACCCTGATCTCCCGCGACATCGCCATGGCTACCTGCCTCCTTCCAGGAGTTTCATCTGGCCAGGACCTTCATCTGGGTGCTGATGAACGCCTGAACCACCGGGTTCGTGGTGGCACGGATGCTGGCCGGCGTGCCGACCTCGATCAGCCGCCCTTCGTGGATCATGCCCAGCCGATCCGCCACGGCGAACCCCAGGTTCAGGTCGTGGGTGACCACCAGGGAGGTGATCTTGAGCTGCTTCAGGTCCGCGATCACGTGGCCGATCTGCTCGGTCAGGACCGGATCCAGTCCCCCCGTGGGTTCGTCATAGAGAATCAGGTGGGGACTCACTGCCAGGGCCCGGGCAATGGAGACGCGCTTCTTCATGCCGCCGGAGAGCTCCGAGGGCATGGCGTGTTCTTTGCCCGCCAGGCCCACCAGCGCCAGTTTCTCCGCCACCACCTGCGCGATCTCGACCGGGCCGCAGATGCGATGCTCCTTCATCCAGAGGCCGACGTTCTCCCCCACCGAGAGGGAGTTGAAGAGCGCCGAGGACTGAAAGACCATGGCCATGCGGAATCGGCGGCGACCGTCCCCAGCATGGGGGTCCTCTGCATCCACCAGGATGCGTCCCGAGTCCGGGGTGAGCAGGCCCGTGATGTG
>CAZXXV010000123.1:1790-9455 GCA_964644725.1 uncultured bacterium | reverse complement strand
GTTCGGTCAGGACGACGCTCGCGGCACCCTTGGCAACATCGGTCGCGGTGCTGACGGCGATCCCCACTTCAGCCTGGCGCAGGGCGGGCGCGTCGTTGACGCCGTCGCCCGTCATGCCGGCCACGTGCCCTGCGGCCTGCAGGTGCTGCACCACGATGTACTTGTCCTCCGGATACACCTCGGCGAAACCATCGGCGCCCGCCAACAGGTCCACCGCCTCATTGCCGGCCTGAGTGCTTGCGGCTTTCAGGTCCGCCACGCGCCGGATGTTGGCTAACCCGACCCCTTGAGCGATCTCGCGCGCGACCGGCAGCGCGTCGCCGGTGAGCATCTTCACCGGGACGCCAAGGTCGCGGAGTTCGGCCATGAGCTGCTTGGCGTCCGGCCGGGGCGGATCATACAACGTCACCAGCCCGACCAGTCCAGGGGCGCCCGTCTCGGGGCCGCGCGTCACCGCCAGCGTCCGATATCCCTTCAGGGCGGATTCGCTGACGCGTGCCTCCAACGCTTCGATCGCCGGGGGCTGCAGCCCGCAGGCCTCGGCGACGGTCCGGACGGCTCCTTTCATCACCCGAAGCCGCTGCCCGTTCTGTTCGACCACGGCCTCCGTCCGGCGGTTTTTTGCGTCGAACGGTGTGAAGGAGATTGGCTTGATCGCGGGCACGCCGTCGAAGATGTGGCGCTCTTTTGCCGCGGCAAGGAACGCCAGGTCAATCGGATCCTGGTTGGCTTCTTGAGACGCGAGTGCGCCGGCGAACAGCACGTCGGATTCCGTCGCGTGCTCCAGTGGGATCACGCCGGTGACGGCCAGTTGGTTCATCGTGATCGTGCCCGTCTTGTCCACGCAGAGCACGTCCATCGTCGCGGCATCCTCCGCGGCGCTGAGGCGCGTCACCAGCACACCGCGCTTCGCCAGCTCCGCCGACCCAACGGCCATGCTGACCGTGAACATCACCGGGAGGGCGACCGGCACCGCGCTCATCAACAGGACAAGCATGAGCGGGACCATCTCGAGGAGCGGCGCGCCGCGAATCAGCGACATCACGACCACCACGCCCAGCAGCGCGCCGACGATGACGAAGAGCCAGCGGACGACCTTGGCCACCACCGCTTCGATGTGAAGCTTCGGACGCGCCTGCTGCACGAGTTCCGTGGTGCGACCAAAGTAGGTCTGCGCCCCCGTCAGCATCACCACGCCGTTGCCTTCCCCCCGGCGGACGACGGACCCCGACGAGAGCACGTCGCCGGGCGCCTTGTCGGCATCCTTCGACTCGCCGGTGAGGGCCGACTGGTCAACGCTCAACGCGCCGGTCAGGAGCTTCACGTCCGCCGGGATGATGTCGCCCGGGCGCACACGGACGATGTCGCCGGGGACCAGTTCCCGGGCGGAAATGACCTGCCAGCTCGCCTCGCGCCGCACGCGCGCACTGACCTGCAACCGTCGCCGCAACGTCTCGACAACCCCGGCGGCCCGGCGTTCCTGCATAAAGCTCAACACGGCATTGACGACCAGCAGCGCGCTCACCACGGCGAGGTCCGAGTATTTCCGGAGCACGGCCGACAGGACCATGATCAGCTCGAGCATCCACGCCGACAGGCCCCAGAATTTTCCGAGGAACTTGAGGACCGGGTGCCCCTTTTGTTCGGCCACTTCGTTGTAGCCGTGCTCCTTCCGGCGGGTGTCCACCTCGGCGCGCGTGAGACCTGTCTCGGGGTTCACGTGGAGCACCGCGAGCGTGTCGGGAACCGACGCGGCTGCGATGTCGGGCGCCTTCGCCGTTGCCGGCTTCGAGGGCGGGCTCTCCACTTCAGATTGTTTTGTGACCGTTTGCATGGTGACTATCCTCCGGTGCTTGTTACATCGACTGTGTTTTCGCTACCAAAAGGATTTGGATCACCGGCCGCCACCGAGAGGCCGTGGTCAGCCATGTTCAGCAAGAGATTGCGTCCCATCACGCCCAAACCAACCATACCGATTTCATATGGTGGTTGTGGATGCTGATTTGTCATAGTTTTGCCTCCAGTAAGATTACCGCTGCCACAGGATTCGAGCGGCTTCCAGGGGAACCGCAACACCGTCGTAGTGCGGTATCACTCGCGCCGTATAGTCCGTCGCCGGGCGGGTTGCAGGCACCCGCGCGCTATAGGCGTAGCCGCCGGCCGCGTCCGCCGGTTGCCGGACGCGCGTCATCTCCTGCCGCACCAGACCGCCGCCGCTGACTCCATCGGCATAAAGCTCTACCCGCACGGCCTTCGGGTCGAGGTCATCGAGATAGACCTGAACATGAAATACGTGCTGCTCGCCTTCGGTTTCCACCTTCACTTCGCCGAAGCGCAGCGTGGCCCATTTCTGTTCCAGAGTATGCTGCCAATTCGCCACCTGCTCACCCGCTGCGCCTTTATCAGCAGCGCGCTCGCGGTAGGTTGCCGCCGCCGGGATGTAGTGTTGCTCGGTGTATTCGCGCACCGTTCGGTCGGCGGAAAAGCGCGGTGTCAACCGCGCCATGCTTTCCCGCATCCGCGCGACCCAGGCGGTGGGGATGCCGTTCTTGTCGCGGGCATAGAACTCGGGGATCACCTCGCGTTCGAGCAGGTCGTAGAGCGTTTCGGCTTCGACAGCGTCCCAGGCGGGATCGTCGCCGTGTTCCTGCCCATCACCCAACGCCCACCCCACTTCAGGCGTGTAGGCTTCCGCCCACCAACCATCCAACTCCGACAAATTGATGCCTCCATTCACGAGCACCTTCATGCCGCTCGTTCCGCTCGCCTCCCAGGGCCGCCGCGGCGTGTTGAGCCAGACATCCACCCCCTGCACCAATTGCTCTGTTAAGAGCATGTCGTAGTCACTGAGGAAAATCACATGGGGGCGCGTCTCCGGCCGTCGAATGAAATGCGTCCATTCCTGAATCAAGGCCTGCCCCGCCTGGTCTGCCGGATGGGCCTTGCCGGCAATGATGAGCTGCACCGGGCGCTCAGGGTTGGTCAACAAGCGAAGCAGCCGCTCCGGGTCGCGCAGCAGCAGGTTCGGTCTCTTGTAGGTCGCGAAGCGCCGCGCAAAGCCCAGCGTCAATGCGTTGGGATCAAACAGATGCTTCGCAACTTCAACCGCCTCGCGCGACGCGCCGGAGGCGGCCAGTTGTCTCGACAAGCGTTCGCGAACGTATTCAATGAAAGACCTGGTGGCCGCGGTGCGCAGTTGCCAGAGTTTGGCGTCGGGGATGCGGCGAATATCCTGCTCCAATGTTTCCGTCGTCCCCAGCCAGCGGTCCTTGCCACAGACCTCCATCCAAAGATCGTCGGCTGCCGCCGAGTCCCAGCTCGGCATATGGACTCCGTTGGTCACGTGTCCGACCGGCACCTCGTCCTGAGGCCAGCGTGGAAAGAGAGGCCCCAGGATGTGCCGGCTCACCGTCCCGTGCAAGCGACTCACGCCATTGACCGCCCCGCTCCCGCGGACCGCCAGATATGCCATGTTGAAGCTCTCCGATGGGTCGTTCGGGTTCTGGCGGCCCAGAGCCAGCAAATCGTGGAGTGTAATGCCGAGCTTCTGCTCGGCATAGCCACTAAGGTATTGCTCGATGAGGGCCGGAGCGAAACGGTCAAAGCCGGCGGCCACCGCCGTATGGGTGGTGAAGAGGTTACCCGCTCTCGTGACGGCCAGTGCGACTTGGAAGGGTTGCCCGGTCTCTTGCATGAAACCGCGGGCGCGTTCCAGCACGGCAAAGGCCGCATGCCCTTCATTCAGGTGGCAGACTTCGGGTTGGATGCCGAGCGCGCCGAGCAGCCGCCATCCGCCGATCCCGAGGAGCAGTTCCTGCTTGAGGCGCAACTCCGGGCCGCCCCCGTAAAGCTCGCTGGTGATCCCTCGATGAACGGGGAAGTTCGCCGCGTCATTGCTGTCCAGCAGGTAGAGCTTTACTCTGCCGACCTGGACCTGCCAGGCGCGCAGCCAGACCGAGTAACCGGGCAACGCAATTTCCAACCGCAACCAATCCCCGTTCGGCTGGCGCAACGGTGTGATCGGCAACTGTCCGGGGTCGTTATACGGGAAGAGGGCCTGTTGCGTCCCGTCCTTGTCAATCTCCTGGCGAAAATAGCCACGCTGGTAGAGCAGCCCCACGCCGACCACCGGCACGCCCAGATCGCTGGCGGCTTTGAGCTGATCGCCGGCCACATTGCCAAGTCCTCCCGAATAGATCGGGAGAGCTTCGCTCAACATGAATTCCATGCTGAAATACGCGACACAGGTCAGGGGAGGATGCGGATGATTTTGCTGAAACCACGCCGGCGCCGCAGCCGCGTGCTCCTTGGACTGCACGAGGGCATCTACATTCCCTCGGAAGGCGGGATCGGCCAGCACGCGCTCGAGCTGGTCCCGCGAAACCGTCTGCAGGACCACCCAAGGGTTATGCGTGAGTTCCCACAGCGCGGGATCAAGTTGCAGCCACACTTCGTCAGCGGCATGATTCCACGACCAGCGCATATCCAGGGCGAGCTCGGCGAGGGGATCGAACCCCTCGACTTCCGTGGGTAGAAGACTGTATATCGGGTGGCTGACACGAGTTTGTTTGCTCATGGTCTCTCCTTCAGATTTGTCCTGGACGGAATCTCCGAATGCATCAGTTAGGGTTCCCTTCGCTGCGCCACCGCAAAAGCATCGGTGACAATTGTCTGTGCTTCCTCCAGGATGCGACGCAGATGATCCGCTCCGCGAAAACTCTCCGCATAGATCTTGTAGATGTTCTCCGTTCCGGACGGACGCGCCGCGAACCATCCGGTCTCCGCCACCACCTTCAACCCGCCGATGGGCGCGCCGTTGCCCGGCGCGTGGGTGAGGATTGTCTGGATTTTTTCGCCAGCCAGGTCTGTGAGCCGGACCTGCTGTGGCGAGAGTCTCTCCAGCATTTCCTTTTGCTCCGGGGTGGCCGGCGCCTCAACGCGGTCGTAAACAGGCTCACCGAACTCGCGCGTGAGTTCGCGGTAGATCTCGCCGGGATCGCGGCCCATCCGCGCCGTGATCTCCGCCGCGAGCAACGCCGCGACGATTCCATCTTTGTCTGTCGTCCAGACGCTGCCATCCAGCCGGACGAACGATGCGCCCGCGCTCTCCTCGCCGCCGAAGCCAAGCGAGCCGTCGAGCAGGCCATCCACGAACCACTTGAAGCCGACCGGTGCCTCGTAGAGCCTCCGGCGCAGCTTCGCGGTGACGCGATCAATCATCTGGCTGCTCACCACCGTCTTGCCGACCGCCGCTGCCTTGCGCCACTTCGGTCGGTGTTGGAAGAGGTAGAAGATGGCGACGGAAAGATAATGATTGGGCGGAAGTAACCCCGCGCTCCGGGTGACAATCCCGTGCCGGTCATGGTCCGTGTCGCAGGCGAAGGCGATCTCGAAGCGATCCTTCAGGCCGATCAACCTCTGCATCGCATACGGCGAGGATGGGTCCATGCGGATCTGGCCGTCCCAATCCACCGTCATGAAACGGAACGTCGGATCGACGGCCTCGTTGACGACCGTGAGGTTCAACCCGGAGCGCTCGGCAATCGGTCCCCAGTAGTGGACCCCGGCGCCGCCGAGCGGATCGACCCCCAGGCTGATCTTTGCGCCGCGAATGGCATCCATGTCGATCACATTGCCGAGATCACTAATGTAGGCATTGAGGTAGTCGTGCCGGTGTGTCGTGGAGGCGCGAAGAGCCTTCGCGAAAGGAATCGTTTTCACGCCCAGCAGGCCGTTCTCCAGAAACGCGTTCGCCTTCGCCTCGATCCAGCCGGTGACGTGGGTGTCGGCCGGACCGCCGTGCGGCGGGTTGTACTTGAAGCCGCCGTCCTCGGGCGGGTTATGCGAGGGCGTGACGACGATCCCGTCGGCGAGGCCGCTCGCCCGGCCGCGGTTATACGTGAGGATCGCGTGGGAGATGACCGGCGTGGGCGTGTACCCGCCCCCCTCGTCGATCATCACCTCCACCCCATTGGCTGCCAGCGCCTCGAGGGCGCTCGCAACGGCTGACTCCGAGAGGGCGTGGGTGTCGATGCCGAGGAACAGAGGGCCGTCGATCCCCTGCTGCTGTCGGTACAGGCAAATGGCCTGGGTGATGGCGAGGATGTGGGCCTCGTTGAAGGCGCTGTGAAAGGCAGAGCCGCGATGGCCCGACGTTCCGAAGGCCACCCGCTGCTCGCGCACCGACGGATCCGGCCGCCGCGTGTAGTACGCCGTCATCAGCCGCGGGATGTTGGTCAGCATCGATGGGTCGGCGGGCTGCCCCGCCCGGGGGCTGAGGGTCATGACCTTCTCCTTCGTGCGAGTCCTGTCGCGGTTACCCCAAGGCTCCGTTAGGACCCGATACGGTGGCCTGGCTCTACAAAACCCCTTGTCCATGACGAAGGCCAGCCGTCCCCCGAGCATGGCCCCGATGTACACGTTGGGCCCGAACACCCCGCCGGAGCCGCCCGAAGAAATCGTCAGGGACCTGGCGAGAATCTTCACGAATACGAGCAAGAGCAGGATGTGGCCGACATAGCCACCGGTCATCGTCATCTGCACCCAGCCGTAGCCTGTGGACACCGACTGGGGAAACGCCATGGCCAGGAGGCCCATCAAGAGCCCGCCGATAGCCGGCTCCACGTGGTTCGGGACGCGGAGCGCGGAGCGTGCGGAAGAGGTCGCGGATCCCGTAGAAGACGCTGGGTTCAATAGCACCCACGATCCCGGCCACCGCCCTCAGGAACCCATACCCCACTCTGGCGCGATGGCAGCCACTCAGGGCTTCATCGAGAGCGGAGCGAGGGGCGCTTTCGGAAGCTGGTACTTGATATAAGGGAACCCCTGCCCCATGTGGCAGGTGTTGCAGCCCTGGATGCCCGATTTGAACGCCACCTCGAACTTCTTGAAGTCCTTCACCTTGATGGCCGCATCCAGCGGGTCGAGGTAGTTCTTCTCGAAGTTCTTCAACGCCTGCGCGCGTTCCGGCCGGGTCGTCTCCCCAACTTCCTGGATCTCCCGAGCTTCCTTGAGCTGATAGGCCGCCAGGTCCCAGTTGCCGCCCTTGGCGGCATAGTACGCGTTGGTGTAGCGATTGGCGTACTCGATCATGACCGTCCCCAGCCCGGGTTGAATCTCGGCCAGGGTCTTGAGCTTCTCCTCCGTGCTCCCCTTGAGCCAGTCCGAGGCGGCATAGGCCCCAGCAGTCGCCACGACAAGAGCCAACGCCAAAACAGCCAGAATGCGCGTGTGTCGCATGATCCAACCCTCCCTTGGCTGGCCACGCCGGGCCAGCACTTCGACAGATGGGATGCCACACGCCGGCGGTGGATCCGGCAGGGGGATCGCGGCCAGGAGTGCGTCCTGACACGATCCCTCCGGGCCAAGATAGCACCCGCCGGCCCCGAAAGCGAGAACCGGCGGGTCACCTGACACAGCTCTGAAGGTCAACTGACCTTCTTCATGGGAGCGCCGCAGCAACTCTTGGGGGTTAACGAGGTCTTCCCGCACTTCTCACACTTGAACTGCATCGCCACCGTTGATCACCTCCTTTCACCGAGCGACACGCTCCGGGCGATTCGGATGAAAACAGCCTCTCCGCCCGTGGTGGTCAGCACATTCCCAGGGCTGGAACCAAGACCGATCACTCCTGGCCTAGACGCTGGCCGGTTGTTGCGAGATTTG
>CAZXXV010000123.1:0-1690 GCA_964644725.1 uncultured bacterium | reverse complement strand
ACGAGGACCGGGCCAATGCCCGGGATCGCGAAGAAGGCCCCCCCGAGCAGGAGCCCCCAGATGCCGCCCCAGAAGGCTCCCATCTTCCCCCAGTACTTCATTCGGTCACCAGCATTGTAGTAGCCTGTGACGTGCTCCTCGGTGTGGTAGTCCTTGCCTACGATTGACAGCTTCTCCATGTCGAATCCGGACTTCTGGAGTTCCTTGACGCCCTCCTCCGCCTCCGTGTGGGTGTTATAGACGGCGACAGCAGCATTCTTCTCAGACATCGTCCTTTTTCCTTTCTGAATTCCTGGTTGTCGTGTGCTGCCTCACTCCAGCTTGACGTCAATCCGCCTTTCCTTCGCCTTCTCGGTCTTCAGCATGTGGACCTCTAGCACCCCGTTCTTGGTAGGCGGTAGCCAAGCAATCCGTCGCAATTGGGGGAGGACACTCCCTCGCTCGTTCGCCTCTAACCGTCAGGCCCCCTTCACCCGCATGGCGGGATGCCGCACGGTGAGCACCGGGCAGGGCGCCGTGCGCACGACCCTCTCGGCCACGCCGCCGATGAGGAGGTGGGCAAGGCCCGAGCGACCATGGGTGGCGATGAGGATCAGGTCGCACTTGAGGCGCTTGGCGGTCCGCAGGATCTCGGTGGCCGGGTCCCCTTCGGCGAGGACGCTCTCCACCCGAGTTTCCGGTAGCTCGGCCTTCACGTGATTGGTGAGCCGTTTGAGCTTCGCCTGGGCAACGGCGCGGTTCTCTCGTTCGAGTTGATCCCAGGGAATACCCGAGAGTTCCGGAATGGCGTAGAAGGCAGGCGGGGAAAGGACGTGGAGAATCGCAAGCTCGGCCCTGCTCCTCGTCGCCAATCTCGCCACATGTGGGAGCACTGCGTTGGCCAGGCGGGAAAAATCCGCGGGCCACAAAATCCGCTGGTAGCCTGGGTCGGACTGTATTCTTCGCCTACGCTTTTGCATTTCGTGGCTCCCGTCGGCACCCACTCGCCTTTCCGCCTCCGTTCCCCCTGCCAGTGCTCCGCGGACGACTGTGCAGTTACCGTCAACGGCTGGGCACCAGTCTGGAGGCCCCGGTTCTGGGATGACCCCTCATGCGGATGCCCAGGGTCGGGCCGGACTCCGTTGCCCCTGAAGCGCGCGTATGCGGACACCGCCAGGGCCCTACGATCTCATCTGAAGGCCGGCAGCAGATCACCGGTAGCTTCCTGGCGAGGTCCCGCACCGCAGCGGGACCTCGCCAGAAGAGTTGCGGCGCGCTGTGGCTCTACTCCCGCCGATTTCCGAAGAGGGTCAGCAGGGAGAGGAACAGGTTGATGAAGTCAAGGTAGAGGGCGAGGGCCCCCACGATGGCGAAGGAGCCCGCCTGACCCTCCGGGGTTGCCAGCGCCATCTGCTTCAGCCGCTGGGCGTCCCAGGCGGTGAGTCCGGTGAAGACGATGACGCCCACCGCCGAGATGACGAACTGGAGGGCGTTGTTATGCCAGAAGAGGCCGACCAGGGACGCCAGCACGAGCCCGATCAGGCCCATGAAGACGAACTGACCGACCCCCGCCAGGCTTCGCTTCGTCGTGGAGCCGAACAGGACCATGGCACCGAACATTCCCGCTGTCACCACAAAGGCGTCAGCCACCGACTGCCCCGTGTAGGCGAGGAGCACGAACGAGAGGGTAACGCCGTTGAGCGCGGCATAC
>CAZXXV010000122.1:8023-9459 GCA_964644725.1 uncultured bacterium | reverse complement strand
TTCCCGGGGCTCCGTCTCGACTGCAAGGAGTATCGGGCGGGCGCGCGCTGCTACAAGGAGATAGGCACGGATCTGCCCAGTGAAACACTGGAGGCATGCAAGACTGCAGATGCCATCCTCTTCGGCTCGACGGGCGATCCGAGCATCCGGTTTCCCGACGGGACGGAGATCGCGCCTCAGCTCACTCTACGCTTCGTCTTGGACCTGTACGCTGGGATCCGTCCAATCAGGCGGTACGCGGGAGTTCCGCCCGTACTGGCGGGCGATCCGGCCATCGACTACGTGATCATGCGAGAGAACACCGAGGGGCTGTACGCCTCGCGCGGGGCCGGGGTGAAGGTGGGCGAGCACGTGGCCGTGGACAGCATGGTCATCACCCGCCCTGGGACCGAGCGGATCGTGCGCTACGCCTTCCGAATTGCACAGGGGCGGCAGGGTGCGCCGGCGGACAAGGTGCGGCGCGTCACCTGTGTGGACAAGGCGAACGTCCTGAAGAGCATGGCCTTCTTCCGCCAGATCTTCTACAACGTGGCGCGCGAGTTCCCCGGCATCCAGACCGAGCACGCGTACGTGGATGCCATGACCATGTACATGGTGCGCCGGCCGCTCCATTACGACGTGGTCGTGGCTGAGAACATGTTCGGGGACATCATCTCGGACCTGGCAGCTGGCACTGTGGGTGGCCTCGGCTTGGCCCCCTCCGCCGATGTGAGCGATGCTTATGGTCTGTTCCAGCCCTCTCACGGGACGGCGCCGGACATCGCGGGCAAGGGGATCGCCAATCCGATCGCCCAGATCCTCTCGGTCGGGATGATGCTCGAGTGGCTGGCCGAGCGGAAGCAGGATGTCCAGGCCGGGAAGGCGGCCAGGGCGATCGAGACGGCCGTCGAAGCAACGCTCCGCGATTCGCGCTACCACACCGCAGATATCGGCGGCCGCGCCGCCACAGGCGCGGTGGGGGACGCTGTCGCCGCCGAGATCGCGAAGGTAAAGACCTCCTAGGCATCCGCAGATTACGCAGCCCCCCCCCACTCCCTCCCCCTCAGAGGGGGGAGGGCTCGGGTGGGGGTGTAATCTGCGTAATCTGTGGATATGTTGTAGTTTCTTTTTCGGGTCTCCCATGCAATTGAGTCTGCTGGCCAGTACGCCGGATATCGCCGCGACCGGCTACATGGTGAACCTGCTGTTGGGGACGCCGGAACTGCTGGCCGCCGAGGCGAAGGAACTGGGCTACGACGGCATCGAGTTCTTTCCCGGCCCGCCGGGGACCATCGGCGTGGCCGAGATGGACCAGGCGCTGAAGCGCTTCGACCTGACCCTGACGGCGGTGAACAGCGGGCGGATCGTGGCCGAGGGCCTCACCCTGCTTCGTCCTGATCCGGCGATCCGAACCCGCGCACTGAACCGGCTCAAAGACCCCCTGGATTTCGCGGGTC
>CAZXXV010000122.1:0-7923 GCA_964644725.1 uncultured bacterium | reverse complement strand
ACGCATCAACCACCCGGCCTTCGGGTTGATGCTGGACACCTATCACCTCCACCGGAAGGAGGCATCGGTAACCGAGGGGCTGCGTGCCGCGGCGGGACTGGTACAGCACCTCCACCTCTACGACCCCGGCCGCGTCCCGCCCGGCATCCAGACAAGACCTGGCCTGGACTGGCCCGCCATCATGGCCACCCTGCGGGACATCGGCTACGACGGCGCCGCTTCAGTCTGCCTGGCCCACACCGGCGACCGCCGGGCGCAGGCGCTCGAGACTGTTTCCTACCTGCGATCGCTGATGGCGGCATGATGGGCTGCGAGCAGTCAGCGGTCAGCCATCAGCTTTCAGCAGGCAACGAGATTGAAGAAGGCGTCGGCTTCCGGGTCATATTCCGAGGCTGAACGCTGATTGCTGAGGGCTGAATGCCTACGGCAGACTTGAACGGAGTCATCGACCTGCACGTGCACGCGGGGCCGGATGTGCGGCCGCGCAAGATGGACGCCGTGGCACTGGCGCGGGCAGCCAAGGCGGAAGGCATGCGCGCCGTTCTGCTCAAGTCGCACCACACGATCACGGCCGACCTGGCCCAGATCGTGGAGGAGGTAGTCGGCGGGATCAGGATCTTCGGAGGCGTGACCCTGAACGAGGCAGTGGGTGGCCTGAATCCCGAGGCTGTTTGGGCGGCCATCGCGCTGGGGGCCAAAGAGATCTTCATGCCGACCCAGTCGGCGGCGCATCAGCGCCGCCACGACGGCAAGGTCGGCGGCATAACCATCCTGGACGAGGCAGGCCGCGTGCGGGATGAAGTGAGGCGAATCCTCGATCTCGTCGCCCAGGCGGATGTGATCCTGGGGACCTGCCATCTGTCTCCCGAGGAGATCCTAATCCTGGTCCGGACAGCCCGACAGGCCGGCGTCCGAAAGGTCCTGGTGAGTCATCCGGAACTCCACGGCCTGGCCATCCCTCTTGCCATGCAACAGGAAATGGCAAGCGAGGGAGCCTTCTTCGAGCGAATGCACGTGCACGGCAACAGTGTAACGGACTGGTCCCGGCTAGCAGAGATCATGCGTGCCGTGGGAATCGAGCGGACGGTCCTGGTCACGGACCTCGGTCGGGCGGACTATGCCGTGGATCCGATCCAGGGCATGGGCGAGTTCCTGGACCGACTAGCGGACCAGGGCTTCAGCCAAGCCGAGATTGACCTCATGGCCCGACGGACCCCCGCGAGGCTCCTGGGGTTGGAGCCGTGGTAGGGGGACGTGCTTCGAATGTTCTTGAATGTCAGCGTCTGGCCAGTCACGGAGTGACGTTATGTTGCAGGTGTGTTATAAAGCGTTCAGCAATCAGCGGTCAGCTGTCAGCCCGAAGGACGAGGGACGCGGTGGCTGCTGAAGGCTGATGGCTGACTGCTGATCGCTGTCACAGGAGGCCAATCATCATGGACCGACCGATTCTCGGCATCACCATGGGAGATCCCGCCAGCATCGGGCCGGAGATCGCTGTCAAGGCCCTGGCAGATCCCTCCGTATACGCCAAGGCACGACCCTTCGTCATCGGCGACCGGAACGCCATGTCGGATGCGTTGCGGATCACGAAGCTGTCCCTTAGCCTCGCTCCCATCACCAAGGTGACCGAGGCGCGCTTCACCCACGGGACCCTGGACGTCCTGGACCTGGCGAACGTGGACATGGCGAAGCTGCAGTACGGCAAGGTCAGCGCCATGTGCGGCAAGGCCTCGGTGGAGTACATCGAGCGGGGAATCAAGCTGGCCCTGGCCGGAGAGATCCACGCGGTGGTCACCGGCCCGATCCACAAGGAGTCCATCAATCAGGCGGGCTGCCCGCATCCGGGCCACACGGAGATCTTCGGGGCCATGACCAACACCAAGGACTACGCCATGATGCTCCTCAGCGAGGACCTGCGGGTGGTCCACGTGTCCACTCACGTCTCGCTCCGCCAGGCGATCGAGCGGACGAAGAAGCCGCGGATCCTGACCGTCATCCGTCTGGCAAACCGGGCCCTGAAGGCCCTGGGCATCGCCGAGCCCAAGATTGCCGTGGCCGGATTGAACCCCCACGCTGGAGAGCACGGCCTGTTCGGCGACGAGGAGATCAAAGAGATCATCCCCGCCATCGAAGAGGCCAAGGCCGAAGGGATCAAGGCGGATGGACCCATCGCGCCCGACACCGTCTTCGGCCGGGCCCGCGGTGGACTCTACGACATCGTGGTCTGCATGTACCACGACCAGGGACACGTCCCCCTGAAGACCCTGGGCTTCACATTCGACAAGGCCACCCAGAAGTGGACCTCGGTGAGCGGGGTGAACGTCACCCTCGGCCTCCCCATCATCCGCACCTCCGTAGACCACGGGGTCGCCTTCGGGAAGGCCGGCAAAGGCACCGCCGCTCACCAGAGCATGCTGGATGCCATTGATGTTGCCGTGAAACTCGCCCGGGGGCGCCAGGCCGGGCTGTTCGCATAGGCCGCAGCAGGAATCACTGCCTTCGCTTCGGGTTCCCCAGAGGCTGTCGACCAGGCGACCGTTCTCCAGGGATGGGGGAACGGCTGCGCTCCCTCCGCCAAGCGAGACCAGGTCTGAAACATTGGACTTTCGGGGCGCGCGAGTGAGAATCCCTTGACAGTCCGCTGCGCCCCTGGCTACCTTCGTCTCACGGTAGCGACTTTCCACTTCTCCAATGACTCGCAGCCTTGTCCTTTGCCCATGCCTTTCGACCCGGGTTGGCTGGCCCATCGGATCGGGGCGTTGCAGCGGGTCCCCGGACTCCCCCCGCCAATCCGGAGCCGACATATCCGGTCGCTCCACCGCTCGACTCTCTCGTGAGGAGAGACACCTATGGTGCCGCGCGCGTTCGTTGCTGAGCTCCGACAGATCGTGGGCAAATCGAATGTCCTGGACTCGGAGGTTGACCTCCAGCTCTACAAGTACGATGCTTACCTGGAGGAACGGCGCCCGGACGTGGTCGTCTTCGTCCACTCCACCGAGGAGGTGGCCGGGGTCGTGCGCACGTGCAACAAGTACGGCGTCCCCTTTGTGCCGCGCGGCGGGGGCACGAACCTCAGCGGGGGCACCATCCCCTTCAAGGGCGGCGTCGTTATCGAGATGATCCGGATGAGCCAGATCCTTGAGGTGGATCGCGCCAATCTGCGGGCCCGGGTGCAGCCGGGCCTTTTTAATCTGGAGTTGGGAACGCACCTGGCCCCGCTGGGCTACCAGTACCTCCCGGATCCGGCGAGCCAGAAGGCGGCCACCCTGGGAGGCAATGTGGCCGAGAACTCCGGCGGCCCCCACTGCTTCAAGTACGGGGTAACCACGAACCACGTCATGGGCCTGACCCTGGTCCTGCCCGACGGCGAAGTGGCAAAGATCGGCGGGAAATCCCCCGATGTCCCGGGCTACGACCTCCCCGGGGTCTTCGTCGGGAGCGAGGGCACGCTCGGGATCTGCACCGAGGTCGTCGTCCGCATCGTGCACCTGCCCGAGGGCGTGAAGACCCTCCTGGCCATCTATGACTCGATCGAGGAGGGCAGCGAAACCGTCTCAGCCATCGTGGCCGCCGGCATGGTGCCCGCCACCCTCGAGATGATGGACCAACTCGTCATCACGGCGGTGGAGGAGTCCATGCACTGCGGGTTCCCCCTGGACTGCGCGACGGTGCTCATCATCGAGGTGGACGGCCTGAAGGACGATCTGGAGCAACAGGCCCGGGCCATCACGGACCTGTGTCGAGCGCATGGCGCCCGGGAGGTCCGGGTGGCCAAGGACGAGGCGGAGCGGGCTGCCCTCTGGGCCGGGCGGCGCGGCGCCTTCGGGGCCGTGGCACGCATCACCCCGAGCTACCTGGTCTGCGACGGCACGGTTCCGCGCACGGCCCTGCCCAAGGTGCTCCGCAAGGTGGCCGAGGTGGCGAAGAAGTACAACTTGCAGATCCCCAATGTCTTCCACGCCGGGGACGGGAATCTGCACCCGTTGATCCTGTTCGATTGGCGGGATGCGGAACAGAAGGCCCGCGTCATGAAAGCCGGCATGGAGATCCTGGAGCTGTGCGTGGAGATGGGCGGCACCATCAGCGGCGAGCACGGCGTGGGACTGGAGAAGATCGACGCCATGCGCCTCGTCCATGGCGACGCCGAGATTCGCAGCCAGCTCCGGGTGAAGAAGGCGTTCGATCCTCGGAACCTTGCCAATCCTGGGAAGATGTTCCCGACCCCGGAGGAGGCCCGCCATGCGGCCTGAGGTGGATCGGCTGGAGCGGCGTCTGGAGGAGATCGTCGGGAGGGCGCATGTGCATGCCGGGCCAGACGCGGCGGCATTCGCCGTGGATGGGGTATCTCCGGCCCTGAGCGTGCAGCCGACCTCGCAGGAAGAGGTGTCCTCGGTCGTGAGGGCCTGTGCCGATGCGGGGGCAGCCATCATCCCGTGGGGTGGCGGGACGGCCATGGGTCTGGGCAACCGCCCAGCCCGGGCTGACGTGGCCGTCGTCCTCGACCGACTCAACCGGATCGTCGAATTCGACGCCGCCAACCTGAACGTCACGGTCGAGGCGGGCATGCGCCTCGCCGATCTGCAGGTCGAGCTGGCGAAGCAGCACCATTTCCTCCCCCTGGACCCGCCCGCCGAGGAGAAGGCCACCGTCGGCGGCATTCTGGCCGCGAACGGCAGCGGCCCGTGCCGGCTCCTGTACGGCACGGCGCGGGACTGGGTGCTGGGGATGCGGGTCGTCCTCCCGGACGGTGAGCGGATCCGCTGCGGCGGCAAGGTCATCAAGAACGTCTCAGGCTACGACATGAACAAGCTGTTCATCGGCAGCCTGGGCACCCTGGGGATCATCACGGAGGCCACCTTCAAGCTGCTGCCGCTCCCCGCGGTTCGGGCCAGCGTCGCCGGAGTCTTCGCTGAGCTGGGCCAGGCCGCGGGCGTGGTGGCCAAGATCCTGGATTCCGTGCTACTCCCCGAGGCCATGGAACTCTTGGGTTCGGATGCCGTGGTCTTGCTGGGACCGACCCTGGGTCTCGATGCGACGGGTTACGGCCTGGCCGTGTCCCTGGCGGGAAGCCGCGAGACCGTGGAGCGGCAGGTGCGGGACTTCACCGGGCTCTTCCGGGACGCGCAGGCTCGTGCGACGACGACCCTGTCGGACGAGCGAACTGCCCCGGCATGGCAGACCATCCGCAACGCGTTCGACCTCCTGCCTGGCCCACCGCCGGAGCGTATCACGTACAAGATCGCGGTTCTCATTAGTCGAAGCGCCGACATGCTGGCTGCCGCCGAGGGCCTGGGCCGTCGCCACAGGCTCCGCGCCGCTGTCACCGCCCACGCCGGGAGCGGGGTTGTCCGAGCCTGCTACCTGCTTGGGCCGGAGGCGCCGCCGGTCGAGGTCCTGGCCAGCGCTCTCGAGGAACTTCGCCGGGAATCGGAGACGGCAGAGGGGAGCTTGGTCCTGCAGGCGGCTCCAGCGGCCCTCAAGGCCCACCTGGACGCCTGGGGGAAGCCGGGCGGGGCTTTCGACGTGATGCGACGGCTGAAGGCAGACTTCGATCCCCGGAGCCTCTGTAATCCGGGGAGACTCCTGGGCGGGATCTGAGGAGGATAGACCATGGCAATGACGGAACTCCTCCCCTTGTACGATCTGATCGCGAAGTGCAACCGCTGCGGGTTCTGCCAGGCCGGCTGCCCCGTGTACCGGGTGACCGGCTCGGAGCATTCGCTGGCGCGTGGTCGCTGGGCCGTTGCGCGCGGCCTGGTCCTGGGGGATATCGAGCTGACCCCTGAAGCAGTCCAGGCGCTGGACGACTGCCTGCTCTGTCGCGGCTGCACGGCCCACTGCTTCCCCGCCCTGAAGACGGATGAAGTGGTCACCGCCATACGACAGGCGTATGTCGCGCGATACGGACAGCCAACCCTCCAGCGCACCCTGTTCCGAAAGGTTCTGTCGGACAGCAAACGGCTGGAGTGGGCAGGGCGCATGGCCGTGTGGGCGAAGCGGACCGGCGTGGCGGCGCTGGCCGACAAGACGGGGCTCCTGAACTTGATGGACAAACGCCTGGTCGTGGCGAACCGTGTCGTGGAGTCGATGCCGGAGAAGATCTTCCGTCGGGGCGCGCAAAATGGCCGGAACACGCCGGCCAACCCGATACACCGGGTGGGCTACTTCGTGTCCTGCGGCTTCAGCTTCCAGTACCCCGAAGTCATCGAGGCCACGCTGCGAGTCCTCGAACGGAACGGATGCGCCGTGACCGTCCTCAACAACACCTGCTGCGGCCGTCCCGCCCAGGCCTACGGGGACCTGGAGGCGACGCGCGACATCGCGCGCAAGAACGTCGAGCGGCTTGCCCCTGCCATGGCGCTGGACGCGATAGTCTCGGAGTGCGGCAGTTGCAGCACGCACCTGAAGGATTACGGGCAGCTCCTGAAGGACGATCCGGCCTATGCCGAAAAGGCCGCGGCGCTCGCCAAGAAGACTCAGAGCTTCAGCGAGTTCCTGATAGCCATCGGCCCGGACGGGAGCCTCGGCACACTCCAGGGGACCGTCACCTACCACGATCCGTGTCACCTCTCCAACCGGTTCGCCAAGGTCACCGCACAGCCGCGGAAGCTCCTGGAATCCATCCCGGGGATGACCTACAAGGAGCTGCCGGAGGCGGACTGGTGCTGTGGGGCGGCTGGCAGCTACACCTTCCTGCACCACCAGGAGGCTGTGGGGGTGCTGGATCGGAAGATGGGCAACGTCGAGAAGACCGGCGCCACCATTCTGGCCACGGAGTGCCCGGCGTGCATGATGCACCTGGCCTATGGGGTGAAGCGGCATGGCTTGCCCGTCCAGGTGCGACACCTCAGTCAAATCCTCGATCAGGCCTACGCGGCTGGGGGCAGCGGGAAGACGTCGGATGCTGCGACGTCCTCTCCCTCTGCAGGCGGAGGCAAGAAGGGCAAGGACATCGCGCTGGCGTACTGAGGCGGGCGAACCTCGCCCGCACGGCAACCGCTGCCAGTCGGGCCGCATCCCTCATCCCCCGCACCCACATGTCCTGGACACCAGACCTTAACCGGGCAGCCGAGAGAACGTCCCTTGACAGCCTCCCACGGCCTGGGCTAACTTCACATCCCGAAAGATATTTCCACCATACGAAAAGTCAGCACTCTCCCATTTGCCCCATGCTTCTTGTCGCGTGGGGGCCGGCTCGCCTCCCTGCTGACGGGCCGTGCCGGCTTATTTCGTCTCTTGCCCTGCTGGCCTGGCCCCGGGCGACGAGGGACCTATGACGAAGCGGCGCCCCCGAACCCACGAAGGAAGCGGCACGGTGCAATCCATCGAGCGGGCTCTCAGCCTGCTGGAGGCCCTGGAGGACAGCCGCGGCGAGGTCGGCATCGCCGAGCTGAGCAAGCGGGTCGGCCTCCACGTGAGCACCGTACACCGTATCCTGGCCACCCTGGTGGCGCGGGGCTACGCGCGGCAGAACCCCGAAACTGGTCGCTACGCCCTGGGGGCGAAGGCGCTCCACCTGGCCGAGTCGTACCTGGGCCAGATGGATCTCCGGCGGGTGGTCCGTCCGGTCCTCGAGCGACTGAGCCAAGAGACCGGGGAGACGGCGAACCTGGTCATCCTGGACCGGCGGGAGGCCCTGTACCTGGACAAGGTGGAGAGCCCCCAGAGCCTGCGGATCTTCTCCCGGATCGGCCACCGGGCGCCACTCCACTGTACGGCCGTCGGGAAGGTCCTGCTGGCGTACCGATCGAAGGCCCAGGTGGAGGCCCCGCTGGGACGGGGCCCCCTCGAGCGCCTGACCAGGCACACGATCACCTCGGTCAGCCAGATGCGGCGCGAACTGGAGAAGGTGCGCGATCAGGGCTTCGCGCTGGACCGGGAGGAATGCGAGGAGGGGGCGTGCTGCATCGCCGTCCCTATCTG
>CAZXXV010000121.1:0-9494 GCA_964644725.1 uncultured bacterium | reverse complement strand
ACGGGGAAAGAAACGACAGCAGCCCGGCGGCCATTGCGACGACGATATTCAGGTCAGGAGCCGGCATGACAGTCCTTCCAATGGGGAATGCGGAATGCCGAATGCGGATTTGATGGGCGCCTTGACATTCCGCAATCCGCAATCTGCAATCCGAAATCGGGGGTCATCGTTTGCCATCCGCCAGGACGCTGGCGAAGTACTTGCGGGCTTCGCTGCTGTCCCACTCTCGCGCTCCAAAGGCCCGCCCCAAGATCTTCCCGTCCCGCCTGATCAGGTACGTGGCCGGAACCGGCCTGACGCTATACGTGTGGGCGACGGAGCCGTCCATTCCCCGGAAATCCTTCAGCCGGATCTTCTTCCCGGTGAGGTCCGGCAGCGAAAAATCCGGCGCCTCCACCTGTTCACTGGGCATCTGCAAGCCCAGAGCTTTGATAGAGTGGGACGTCGCGCCAGCCGGGTCCCCGAGCGCCAGGACCAGACCCATCGCCACCAGGACAAGCCGAACCCCCGTCGCATGCCCGCTGCATACAAAGACGGAAAGGGATCGCATTCGCGATGTCTCAGGGGACGGGGGCCTGGACCGAATCGCCAATGCGAATCTTCTGTCGATCCGTGAAGCCGGCTGGCACCTCGAGAACCAAATCGGCCGTGGCCGTGTAGACTCGTTCCGGCCCTTGCGGGGTGAGGGGTGGCGCGTGCTTTTGGATCGCGACGATCCGACCGGCCCGGATCCAGATGATATCCAGGGCGAACCGCATGTCCTTCATCCAGATGCTCACGGGGTGGGGGCGGTCATACACGAAGAGCATGCCGTGGCCAGGCTTGAGGCCGGGCCGGCCGCTCAGCCCCCGGACCTGCTCCTCTGGGGTGCGGGCCAGCTCGACGGTCAGCGTCACGCGGCCGGCGATCACCACCGTGCCCGTGGCGAGGGGCGGGTTGACCTCCACCCCCAGGGCCTGTGCGGCCCAGGCCGCGCAGATCAAGAAAGCCAGCCAGACTCGTCCGCGGTCCGCCATCAGTCCTCGGGCAATTCGCCCAATCGGGCAACCACGGTCAGTGGCGTCCCGTCCCGCAAGACGTCCACCCGGACGTCCTCGCCCGCTTTCTTGTTCTCGTCCAGGTACCCCGTGAGGTCATCCACGGTCGCGATCTTCTGACCGTCCAGCGCCACGATGATGTCGCCCCCCACGGCGAAGATGTAGTTGCGGACGCGAACGCGCCGCTGCGCCCCGCGCAGGCCTGCCCGGGCGGCCGGGCTGCCGGGAGCCACCTGGGCGATCATCACGCCCTCCTTCGCCGGCAGGCTCAGAGCACGAGCCAGGTCGGGTGTGACGTCCATACCGCTGATACCGAGCCAGGGGTGGCTGGCCCGGCCCCGGGCGATGAGTTGGGGCAAGAGCTTTTTCGCCGTATTCACCGGAATGGCAAAGCCGATGCCGACCGAGCCGCCGCTGGGGGTGAAGATTGCCGTGTTGATCCCGATGGCCTCCCCCAGGGAATTCAGGAGAGGCCCTCCGGAGTTGCCGGGATTGATGGCCGCGTCGGTCTGGATCACGTTGCGGATCTGCCGGCCCGTGTCCGACTTCAGGCTGCGGCCCAGGGCGCTCACTACGCCGCGGGTGACCGTGCGATCCAGCCCGAAGGGGTTCCCGATGGCAATGGCCATCTGACCCACCTGGAGCTGGGCCGAATCTCCCAGCCGGAGCGGCGTGAGTTTCTCCCGCGGAACATTGATCCGGATGACGGCGAGATCGTTGTTGGGATCCCGGCCAACCAGCTTCGCCGGCACCTTGCTCTTGTCGGCCAGAGTGACCTCCAGGCTGTCCGCGTTTTCCACGACGTGGTTGTTGGTGAGGATGTACCCCCGGTCATCCACCACGAAACCAGAGCCAGTCCCCCGCTCCGGAATGATCCGGAGGAGGAAATCCTGGCTCAGCACCGTGCTGGTGATGTGCACAACGCCGGGGCTCACGGCGCGATACACCCCGATGACGATCTCCTCCTCGGAGGTGAGGCCACTGGCAGGCCGGGCCGGACCCTCACCCGGAAAAGCAGGGCTGGCGAGGAAGAGGGCCAGCAGGAGCAGTCCGCCGGCCCGCACGAGCGGCGAAGATGGCGATATGTGGCGCACTATGAGCATTGCAGGCCCCCCGCATAGGCAATGAGAAGGTTCAATCTTGATGGAGGAACGAATCCTTGTCAATGACGGCGGACCGTCGCTGGAACCCCGCTGAGGCCATCAGCCAAGAGGCCGCACCGGGAGGCATGGCGCGGCTCGCCGGAACGACCCGCACTCCCAAATCGTTCCAGCGCCGACGCATCATGGGAGAGGTCAGGCAGGACTTTCCTGGGAGGCACCTTTCGCGGGCGATTATGAGGTCGAAGGTGGTGTCGCGACGTCCTTGGGGGCGACCTGGACCCCTGCTTCCATCAGGGCCGGGAACCCGCCGCGAACGACCGAGACACGGCTGTAACCCGCCTGCATCAGCAGCAGCGCCACCCGGGCGCTGGTCGCCTCGTCGGGTCAGTCACAGTAGGCAATCACTTCGCCGTCTGGCCCCACACGCACCTGGAAAGCCGGGAGATTCGGCTGATCGACATCATAGCGGACCGCCCCCGCCGCCTGGACCGGGCTCGCCTCAAAATTGATCCCGTGGCGGGCGTCCACGAGGGTGACCGCCGATCCCGCCTCAAGCCGCCGACGGATCTCCTCCGGGGCCATGCGCTGGACGCGCCCGTGCGTGCGGCGGAGCCTGCTGTTCACGACGCCGCGCACCCCAAGGACTAGGAGGGCCGCCCCCAGGCTGGCAACGAGGCCGACGCCCAGGGTCAGGCTCCGTGCGCCGAACCGCGGCTCGCGCTCTGCGCGCATCTGGGCCTCAGAGCGCAGCCGCATGAGGTCCGGGAACCCGGGCATGATCCGTTCCGCCTCCTCGACGCTCCGAATGGCCCGCGCGTAGTCCCTCGCGAAATAGCTGTCGACCGCGCGCTCCCACTTCTGCGTGAAGGGACTGTCGGTGGTCGGTGTCAGGGAGATTGCCTGGGCGAACTCGTGGACCGTCTCCACCGGGATGAGAAAGTTGAATCCCTGAATGGCCTGGTCGCCTTCCAGGGTGGTCGAGATGAACGTGGCGGCGCCGATGGCCTCGCCGCGGAGATTGAACGCTGGCCCCCCGCTGTTCCCCCACGTGATGGCCGCATCGGTCTGGATGACCCGCCGGTCGGTGATGTCGAGCTTGAAACCGGACACCCGCCCGACCGTCACTGTTGCCTCCAGGGCGGACTTCCGGCTGAGGAATTCATGGTTCAGAACGACGCCAGGGTACCCGATGATGAAGATCTGCTCGCCCAACTGGAGGCCCGCGTTGCTCGGCGCCAGGCGGACCGTCGGGAGGTTGCTCGCCTCGATCTTGAGGATGGCGACATCCTTCCCGGACTGCTCCACGGGTCCCTTGCCCAGAGACGCGGCCCCCCTTCCGGCCGGTGCGGCTTTGGGATTAATGGCAGGACTGTAGGCCCTGACCTCGGCAGAGTAGATCTTTCCGGTGGAGAGGTGCACCTGGAGCTTCTTGGTCAACCGAACCTGGCCACGATTGGCGGGATCGGCGGCGATGGCGCGCAGGCGCTCCTTCCGCGCCCCCTCAGGGAGCATGGCCAGGGTCGGGCCGCAGGCCTCCGCAGCCGCCGCTCTCACGAAATCCGCGACAAGTTGCGACTCGTCCAACTCGTAGAAGCGCTCAACGACGTGGCCGTTGGTGGCGATGTAACCGTCCGGGTGAATGATGAAGCCGCTACCGGTCTCGTACAGCGGTTCGGGCTTCACCGGCCGGGCCCTTCCGTCCCCGCAACGGACGGTCACCTCGGCGTCCACTTGGCTGCTGATGAGGACGACAGCGGGCTTCGCATGGAGAATGTGGGCCTCCAACTCAACCTCGCTCCGGCTACCTGAAACTGCAGGCTTGGCCAGGGCGAGCACCATGCAAAGAGAAAAGATAGGGGCAAGGATCCGTGGCACCCCGAAGGGAGGAAGGTGATCGGAGAACCGGCCGCGAGATGTCATGAGCAAGAAAATACCTAATGAGGTGAGAAAAGGCAAGCCCGCCGCCCTAAGTCGGAACACGTCTCCTGCTCCAGCCTCCCATTTGCCCATTTGGCTTGACGCACGGCCCAAATTGGAATACCCCTGGGGGCCATGGCAACGGCGTTCGGCACGACGGATCAGGAGAAACCGAGGGCGCGACCGCTCCCCTGGTACGGGTGGGTGGCCCTCTTCTCTCTCGTCGCGGGCGAACTCGCCCTGTTCCTCAGGGTGTTCGCCGTCCAGGTCCTCTTCTATTGCATCGCCTGGTGGTCGTACATCGTGCTGGCCGATGCCTGGGTCTGGAGGCGCCGGGGGCATTCCCTCCTGCGGGACCGGCCGTGGGAGTTTGTCGTCCTCGCCTTCTCGTCGGTCACCATCTGGAATCTCTTCGAGGTGTTCAACTTCCGCCTCCAGAACTGGTTCTACGTCAACGTGCCCCCGGTGTTTCTCTTCGGCGCCATCTTCACGTTCTTCGCCTACGCCACGGTCGTCCCCGGCCTCTTCGAGACCTATGATCTCTTGCGTGCGCACGGCGTCGCTGAGCGGGTGCGCATGCGGCCCTGGCGAATCCGCGGGTCCGGTCTTGCCCTGTCGGTCCTGGTCGGGCTAGGGATGCTGATCAGCCCGATTCTCTGGCCCCGCTATGGGTTCCCGTGGGTCTGGGGGTTCGTCGTCTTCCTTTTGGATCCCCTCTGCTACCGTGCTGGGCGGACCCGGGCGGAATCCCTGCTGGGCCAGTTCGAGCGCGGCGATCCCCGTCCCTTCATTCGACTGCTCTTGTCCGGCCTCATTTGTGGTGGCCTGTGGGAGTTCTGGAACTACTGGGCATACACGAAATGGATCTACACCGTTCCGCTCTTCGAGGACCTCAAGTGGTTCGAGATGCCGCCCCTGGGCTTCCTCGGCTTTCCCCCCTTTGCCCTCGAATGCTACGTTCTCGTCAACCTCCTCAACCGGTTTCGCCGGGGGCGAGGATGGGAAGAGCCCGGACAGATCGGCCCTGGCGCTCCAATGAGGCTGGCGGCCGTAGCAGTCGTCCTCGCGTGCTTCTTCAACGTCGCGGTGTACGTGGGCATTGACCGCCTGACGATACAGAGCTACAGCCCGACGCTGGCCTCGATGGATGGGGTCCCCCGGAACCTCGTGGATCGTTTGTCGCGCGTTGGGATCGTCTCGCCACATGCCCTGCTTCAGCGGACGGCCAGCCGGGAGCAACTCACGGCACTTGCCCGCCAGACCGGGATCGCCGAGGATGAGTTGCGGGCGCTTCGCGCGGCAGCCCGGTTAGTTGACCTGAAGGGGCTCGGCGCCGCTCATTACAACGAACTGAGGCGCCTCGGGATCACGCGGGTCGAGGAGCTGGCAGTGCAGGATCCGGAAGCTCTGGTCACCCAGTGGCGAAGCGTCGCGGGCGAGAAACCTCCCACCCTGGCCCAGGTCAAAGCCTGGGTTCGAGCTGCCCGCGCCCGGATGAGAGCGTTCGGGAGTTCCCCGCTCCGGAGCGGGGTTCGAGAGTTCGACTGATCCGGAACACCGGAACCCCCGAACAGCTGAATCCGCCTTGGGCGGAAACCGTCGAACGCGTTTACCGGGAACAGCGTTCAGACAGTTCCTGGCTGGCGACCCTACGGCGTCACCACCAGCCGGATACGTCCGATGAGCTGGTTATGGGCGGTGATGACGTCCACCATCCATGATCCTGCCGGGTTTTGTCCGAGGTCCGTCTTGCGGGAATAGGTCCGGAACCCGCCATGTCGTCCCCCCCGGATCGGCGAAAGCGGGATCTTTGCCAAGACCGTTCCGTCCTTTCGCCAGAGGTGGTAGATCGGCTCCTGCAGCCCGGCCGGCGCCGCCACTGCGCTGAAGGCCGCCACCCCACCCCAGGTCCGCAGCTCGTCGACGGGAAGGCTCGAGACCGGTTGGCTCGGCTCCAGCCGGATGACCGACCTTGCAAACGTGGCCCTGGTCAGGTGCAACGGCACGGGTGGAATCCACCCGCGGAGAGACCAGAGGAGGAGCGCAACAGCCACCCCCCACAAACCCGCCCGGACGAGCGCACCGCTCCACGAAGCATCAGCCCCTCGGCGAAAGATCGGGGCCAGGGCCAGCACGCTGACTAGCCCACTAAGAAGGAGAGCCCAGGTGCTCGGCACCCGGACCAGCGGGAAGGCGACATTCAGCGAGGCAAAGAGCCCAAACCCGAAGAGAGGAATCTCTATCCAGTGAAACCGGATGATGATCGCCCGGTACCAGGGGTCGATCGCGGTGACAAGAGCCGCGCCCGCCAGCGCGACCAGGAACCACACGTTCGCAGACGTGAGCGTCGTACTGGAATAGTAGATGGGTAGGAGGAACAAGAGCAGGCCATGAAAGAGCGTCTGGACAGTGTAGTCCACGACCAGAGAGATCAGCCGCCGACCCTGCGCGGCCAGCGACTGCCGGACCTCGGCGAAGGCCACCCCGGCCAGCCAGAGCAGCAGCAGATACCCGACGAACCAGGGAAAGTATTCGATGCCCCGCCGGAAGACGAAGAGAGTCAGAACACCAAGCGCCAGGGAGCCGGCCGAGATTCCCCACTTCTCCACCCAGTAGAGCCACGGGTGTCGTGCCGCCAGTGCGGCCCACCTGCCGCGAACGGTTTCCAGCCAAGTTGCGGCCATCATGGCGATTCGCCGAGTACGTACCTGGTTTCCTGCCCGGATACCTGGCGGCCTGCAGCGCCTACCTCTTCAGGTGCCAGGTCATTCCGCCGACCTCGAAGCCAGCGTGATCCTTGCTCACTCGCCGGTAAAGGTCAAGAGGGGCCTGGGGATACGGAGTGCTGTCTCACGGATGAGGAGGCGAATGCTCCTTTTCGCAGGGCACCCGGCCCCATGCGTCTCACGCTTTTCCCTCTTTTGCCCCTTGACTGAGCCGGGCGTGTGGCGTATGTTTAATGTAGCCGCAGGGATCAGCGCGGAGCAGCTGGCTCGCCATCGAGTGCGAGGCTGCCCCGTGGGTCGCCCAGGGGATTCAGGCCCCAGGCGTCGAAACCGACCTCGAAGGTGAGGTCGCGAGGGCCGGCGCTGGCGATCCAGGGGAGATGCTGCATGGCTCGAGTCTGATCGCCTGCGGCGATTTTTTTCCCGTCCTGCGCTCCACGTCCCCACTCTCTCATCCATCCAGCCTGGATCCGCACTCAGAACCAGAATTCACCCCACGAGAGAGAAGGAGTACCTGTTTCCCCACCGAAGAAGACCCTTGAACCCCATGCGCCTGGGCGACGGGGAGGCCGCCGACAACACGAGGATGCCTCTGACGTGCTCGGGGCGGGAGTGATACGGCTTGTCGCGGCGTGACCAAGGCGGAATCACGAAGACCCCGGGCTGACACACCCCAGGGTGCTTCGTCCTGTGGGATCAAGATTGCTCGAGGATCAGGTCCGCGGGAACTCCCGATCCAGGATCTCGGTGATGAATCGCTCGATGGACACCGGGTAGAACTTGACGTCCGGGGAGAAGATTACGCCGGTGTCCAGGATCTCACCTCGCATGAGGTCGTCCAGGGCCCGCTCGATCTGCGATCGGGGGTCCCGCTCGGCCTTGATGATTCGCAGGTCATCACTCTCGAGTTGCACGTTGTGCCGAGCGGCGTACAGGAAACTGAAGACACGGCCGACCAGCGCCTTGTCCATCAACTCGGGATCATCGAACAGTTCCCCGTACGTCTGTCCCACGTGCCGGGGTGAAATGATCAGCCGGGGCGAGACCCGAATCCTCCCGCGAATCTCGATGGACCGCTGATGCCCTTCCTCGTCTGGTCCCACCAGGATATACGGGAGGACATGGTACCCGGTCACGATACCCGTGATGGGCTTTCGCAGGACCTGGGTCTCCTCGAAGACTCTTCTCAAATACTCTGGCTCGGCGTGGGCTCCGTACATCGCGTTTGTCCTGGTGTTTTCAGCGGCAAGCAGAGAACGCCTCAAAGGGGCGCGATTCCCAACCGAATCAAGACATCACTATGATACCAAATTGTGCCGGAGACGACCAGCCCCGCGCGGGGTGACCCCGCGCGGGGTCATTTTGCCCGGCCGGATGGCCCGCGTGGGGAGGCGGTGAGCAACGTGTCCAGCCCCTGCTGGAAGGCCTCGAAGGGATATGCGCCCATGATCAGTTGACCGTTGATCAGGAACGCCGGCGTCCCGGTGGCGCCCAGGGCGTGGCCGAGGATCGTTTCGGCTTCAACCCGCTCGGCATGCTTTCCCGAGTCGAGACAAGCTGTGAAAGTCTTCTCATCCAATCGAAGCTCCACCGCATAGCGCTTCAGCCGGGCCGAGGTGAAGGCCAGGGGAGATCCCTTGCCGAACAGCGTGTCGTGATACTGCCAAAATTTACCTTGATCGTGGGCACAGGAGGCGGCCTGGGCCGCCAGGACCGCCGCATCCCCTCGGATGGCCATGTGGCGGTAAACGAAGCGGACCTTGCGCGTACGGATATACCGCTCCTCGATCTTGGGGAGCGTGTCCCGCCAGAATATTCGGCAATAGCCGCACTGAAAATCGGAGAACTCCACCATCACCACGGGGGCGTCCGCCGGTCCCTTCGTCGGGCCAGGGCCTCGCTCCACGGCGGCGATCAGATCCTCGCGCGAAACTGGACCCTGGCTTTCAGCCGCAAGGCTCACGCCGGCCGCGGTCCACGCCACCGCCAGCATCCCTCCGAGCACCCATGCCAGCGTCCCACCGAACGTTCGACAAACGATCACGAGGGCCCCTCCTCTTCCACAGTCGTGACCGCCCTCCAGCGGGCCCGGGGGTGATGAGCAACCTACCGCCCAGCTCCTGCGATGATCCGATGCCTCGTGCACAATACCCGGGAAACGGGCCAGGGTCAATGGTGGATGAATGCCCAGTGCGCATCATCGCATCCGGCTCGCGCGCCGGAGAACGGCGCTTCCCCTCTCCTCTCTTCCGAACGTTCGACCAGCCCATTACATTCCCAACGGCTCCGCCGACCAGGGCACCCCGGAAGCGATCCCGGAGCCTCCCACCCGACCCCGTCCTCTGCTGCAGCCGATCCACCGGGGATCCTGCGCCGTCAGGATCGGCACATCCAGGCCGGAGGCCAGGACGGTCTCCAGGAATGAGGCCGAGGTCATCCCGGTTTCCTGGCCCGGGTCAGGAAGGGTTCGCCTGCCCCCTCCGCCGAATCCGAAAGATCCGAACTATGTCCCGCTAGACGTAACGCAGCGTCGAGAAATCGAACTTATCGAGCAACGTCCCGCCGGACGTCCCGCCGGACAGCACTCCAATCCCCATGGAGGCGCTCTCTCATTCCCGAGCCTCTTTGCCTGGAAGCATCGGGGGCAGAACGCATGGGCCCGAGAGGATGGGTGTGGGTCATGGGCCCTCCTTTGGACAGAGGGAGAACCT
>CAZXXV010000120.1:0-9528 GCA_964644725.1 uncultured bacterium | reverse complement strand
TTGGTGAGACATCCCATTCCGATCAGTCCGGCGGGACAAGCCGCCTCACGCCGTTGTCCTGGAACCCAACTCAGCCGCGGTTTCCTTTTGACTTTGAGGCCGGAGGCACGATACCTAGGACTCGGCGCGACGTCAATGCCGTCGTCGTCCCGGGTGCGGCTTCATCGCTGACCTGGACGTCACTGGGAGCGCAGGGCAGAGGCATTCGCCGTCGTATGTGGCCGCAACCCCAACGCCAGGGCACGGGAGAAGCACATTGCCGCTCGCCGTCATGTTCCTCGTGCTTTTCGGCGCGGCACTGCACGCGACCTGGAACGCCATCATCAAAGCAGGCTCGGACACCCTGCTCGATACCATCCTGGTCACGTGTGGGGCCGCGAGCATCGCCGCCCTGGCACTCCCCTTTGCTCCCCTTCCCGAGAAGGCAAGCTGGCCCTACCTTGCCGCCTCTGTGGCAATCCACTTCGCGTATTTCACCCTGGTTGCACTGGCGTACCGGACGGGCGAACTGAGTTACGCCTATCCGATCATGCGGGGCTCTGCCCCGCCCCTGACAGCGGTCGTGGCCGCCGTGATCGTCCGGGAGCCTATGTCTTTGGGTGCCTGGCTGGGGATCGCGCTGATCTCAGCCGGCATCCTGACGCTCACGGGGGATTCATGGCGCTCGGGCCGGCTCCACTTCGCCACCTGCGGATTCGGCCTGCTCAATGCCATCGTGATCGTCGCCTACACGCTGGTTGATGGAATCGGTGTCCGCCTGTCGGGCAACGCCTGGAGCTACATCCTGTGGCTCTTCGTTCTGATCCCTTTCCCTCTGCTCGGGCTGATCCTCCTCACGCGCCCGCGGGCATTCGTGACCCAGCTTCACACTCGGTGGAAGCCTGGGTTTCTCGGGGGCGTGTGTACGACATCCTCCTACGGGCTCGCCCTCTGGGCCATGACCCTTGCCCCCATCGCCCTCGTGGCGGCGCTCCGCGAGACATCGGTCATCTTCGCAACGGTTTTCGCCTCCCTGTTCTTGAAAGAGCGCTTCGGCCTGGTGCGCTACCTGGCCGCCGGGGCAGTAGTGGCGGGGGCGGTTGCCATCAAGCTGTTTTGACCTGCAATCCTCTGCCTTCACGATCTTTGTCGAGCTTCCCCTTGACACAACCGGCAGAGCGGACCATCCTCACTCAGATGGACAAACCCTGTGGCCGAATACCGGTGCTCGGAGGCCCAGGCACATTCCTTTCAGCTCGGAGAGCTCGGGGAAAGGGAGACGCATGAAACCGACTTTTCTTCAAACAATGATCCAGACCACGCCAACAATCTTCTGGAACGATTCCTGTGTCGTGAGTGAACTCGGAAACGCCGTGGCGAATGGCGCCACGGGGGCGACCTCGAACCCCCCTCTCGTCCTCAAGGCGGTCCAGCAGGAACCCGCGAAGTGGAACCCGCGGCTGATGGAGATCGTCCGAAAGAACGATCATCGGTCGGACCAGGACATCGCCTGGGAGCTGATCCAAAGCATCGTGGGCGAGGCCTCGCGCGTACTCCTCCCGCTGTTCGAGCGCAGCAAGGGGGAACGGGGCCTGCTGTCCGTCCAGGTGGACCCGACACAGTACAAGAACGCAGATGCGATGATCAACCAGGCCATCCACGTCTGGTCCTTCGCCCCGAACCTCTCCATCAAGATACCGGTAACGGAGGCGGGCTTGGTCGCCATCGAGGAATTGGCGTCCCGGGGAATCAACACCACGGCCACCGTGAGCTTTTCTGTCCCCCAGATCCTGCACATCGAGCGCGCCTACCAGCGGGGGCTCAAGCGGCTGCGATCCGGGGCCAAAGAACCCTTCTGCTTTGCGGTGATGATGGCGGGCAGGCTGGATGACCACCTCAAGGACGAGGCGCGGGAGAAGGGGCTCTCTATTGACCCCAAGATCGTGGAGCAGGCTGGCGTCGCGACCGTCAAGAAGGGATACCGGATCTTCGAGAAGACCCATGCGCGGAGCATCATCCTCGTCGGCGGCATGCGGGGCCTGTACCACATCACGGAGTTCGTCGGGGGGAGGCTCATCCTGACCATCTCGCCGAGCTACCAGGAGGACATCAAGAAGCAGGATCCGCCCGTCCGCGAGCTGATGGATCAGCCGGTCGCTCCAGAGGTCCTCGCCGAACTCGAGAAGACTTTGCCCGATTTCGTTCGGGCCTACGCCGAGGACGGGATGAAACCCTCGGAGTTCGAGCAGTTCGGCTCCAACGTCAAGACCCAGAACCAGTTCATCAACGCCTACCTGGGCCTCCTGGATCACGTGAAGACCATGCGCACATCCGGGGAGGGAAGAAAAGGATGAGCGTGCTGCACGGGAGCAGCCTGGAGCGCCCGGGTGTGGCCAGCGAAGACACTGCCTGCGAACGGGAGTTGGAGGAGGATGACGATGAACTGCCGCGAAAGGACGCTGGCTGCCCTCGACCACAAGGAGCCCGACCGGGTCCCCCTCGACTTCGGCGGGCGCCACACGACGCTCCACCTCTACGTCCACGAAGCCCTGATGCAGCACCTCGGCTTGAGCGGGCCGAAGCCCCGCATCCGCAGCTACCACACCTACCTCGTGGAGCCTGACCCCCAATTGCTGCAGCGCTTCGAGCGGGTCACGGCCGTGTTCTTCCCGAAGGCGCCCAGCAACTACGTCTTCGCCATTGATCCCGCCACCAACACCTACGTGGACGAGTGGGGGACCACGTACTACATGCCCCCGAATGGTTACTACTACGACATGCACACCGTCCCCCTGCTCGACGCCGAGACGGAGGCGGACCTGAAGAAGTACCGCTGGCCGAACCCCACGGACCCTTCCCGCATCACGGGGCTGGCCGAGCAGGCCAAGGCGGCCTATGCGGCCGGCGAGAAGGTCATCATGATGTGCGCCGCCACCCCCGGCCTGTGGGAGCACTCCTGGTACATGTTCGGGTTCGAGCAGGCCTTCATCAACGTGGCGGCAAATCAGCCGCTGATGGAGGCATTCACCGAGCGGCTACTGGAATGGCAGATGGCCTACTGGGACATGGTGCTGGGGGCGGTGGGCGATTACCTGGATCTCGTCCAGATCGGAGAAGATCTCGGCACCCAGAACGGCCCGATGATGTCCCCCACGACGTTCCGCCGCATCTACAAGCCCCGGATGCGCAGGCTCGTGGAGTCGATCAAGAAGAAGACTAAGGCCCGCGTGTACCTCCACTCCTGCGGGTCCATCTACCGCTTCATCCCCGACATCATCGAGTGCGGTATCCAGGTCCTCAATCCGGTGCAGGTCAACGCGGCCGAGATGGACTCTGCCCGCCTGAAGCGCGAGTTCGGCAAGGACCTGACCTTCTGGGGAGGCGGCTGCGATCCGGTGGTGATGGGGACCGGCACGCCGCAAGAGGTCGTGGAGGATGTCAAGCGGCGCATCCACGACCTGGCCCCGGGCGGGGGGTTCGTGTTCGGCTCGGTGCACAACATCCAGGCCAACGTGCCCCCGGAAAACATCGTGGCCATGTTCGAGGCGGCCCGGGAGTTCGGCGGGTATCCGATCTCGGTGTAGGGGCCCCTCATGCTTGCCCACGGCTTCGCAGCCCCGACAGCGTGGTCGTATCCCTCCATCCTGGTGAGATCCCCGGTCGAGCAAGGTAGTGCGGAGAAGGAGAGAGCACCGTGGCCTTCACATCCGACGAAGAGAGGTTCGCGCTCATCCGCCAGAAGCTCTACACCCCCGTGGTCTCGGACACGCTGGACAGGTTGGGGTTCCGCCGCCAGGCCATGCGCCATGACATCCGTCCGCTGCATCCGGATTTTGTGGTGGTCGGCCGCGCCCGCACCCTCCTGTGGATGGCCACCTACGAGGAAGTGAAGCCCAACCCCTATGTCAACGAAATCAAGGCTATCGACTCGCTTATGCCAGGGGATGTGACGGTCCATAGCACGGACTACTCCTGGACCGTCGCCCCCTGGGGCGAGTTGCTCTCCACCGCCTCCCGCATGAGAGGATCTACGGGCACGGTCGTGGATGCCCTGGTGCGGGACGTGAAGAAGATCATCGCCATGAATTTCCCCACCTTCGCTCGGGGCATCAGGCCGGTGGACTCGTGCGGTCGCGGCTTCGTGGCTGACGTTGACGTCACCATCCAGTGCGGTGACGTGGAGGTACACCCTGGGGAAATCGTCTTCGGCGACTATGACGGCATCGTGGTGATTCCCAGGGCCATCGAGGACGAGGCGCTCTCCTGCGCCCTGGCCAAGGTGGACGGGGAGAACATCACGCGCACCGAGCTTCTGCAGGGCCGCCTGCTCGGCGAGGTCTACGGAAAGTACGGTGTCCTGTAAGCCCCCTGGCCCGGCGCTCACACGTCGGCAGACCTCGCCGACCCCACCGAGTCGCGCACGCGAGAGGGCGGAGAGGGATGGCAGGATCGCGGGCGGGGGCTGCCCTCGAAATCACTTGCCAAGCCTGAAACCGAACGCTAGCATTGATCGGAGCGGTTCGGGAGGTGCCTGCCGAACGGGCTTGCCAAATGATCCCGAGCCCCGAGCGGGCTCGCCCCCCGGTTGACACAGCAGACCGCGAACCAGCCACCGTCCACGGGGTCGAACAGCGTGGGGACGAATCTCACCGACTCGATCCAGAAGCTCCAGGCGAATATCGAGCGGGCCCTGGTGGGCAAGCCCGAGGTCGTCCGCCAGGCCATCGTGGCGCTCCTGGCCCGCGGCCACCTCCTGATCGAGGATGTGCCGGGCGTCGGGAAGACCACGCTTGCCCAGGCCCTGGCCAAATCGCTCGGCCTCACCTTCCAGCGCATCCAGTTCACCAGCGACCTCTTGCCCTCCGACATCCTGGGCGTGTCGGTCTTCGACCCGAGAAAGACCGAGTTCGAGTTCAAGCCGGGCCCCATCTTCGCCAACATCATCCTGGCCGACGAGATCAACCGGACCACGCCCAAGACGCAGTCGAGCCTCCTGGAGGCGATGAACGAGGCCCAGGTCTCCCTGGATCACCACACCTACCGCCTGCCCCGACCGTTCATGGTGCTGGCCACCCAGAATCCCCTGGAGTATCAAGGGACGCACCCCCTGCCCGAATCGCAGATGGACCGCTTCCTCCTGCGGATCCGGATCGGCTATCCCGATGAGACCCACGAGCGACGCATCCTTCGCGGCGCGGGGTCGGCCGTCCTGGACCGGCTGGAACCCGTTCTGAGCGGGGAGGCGGTGCTGGACCTCCAGGCGCGGGTGGAGACGGTGAAGGTCGAGGAGAGCCTGCTGGGCTACGTGATGGCCATCGTCCAGGCCACCCGAAGCCACAGTGCCCTGGCCCTGGGGGTGAGCCCCCGGGGATCGCTGGCTCTGGCGCGGGCGGCGCAGGCGCTGGCCCTGATCGAGGGACGGCTGTATTGCGTCCCGGACGACGTCAAGCAACTCGCCGTGCCTGCCCTGGCGCATCGCGTGATCCTCCGCGCCCACTGGGATACTGCCGGAGGTGGCTCGGACGATCCCGAGGTGGTGATCCGGGAGATCCTCCAGGAGGTCCCGGTCCCCCGGTAAGATCCGACAGGGATAGCGACAGCGACAGGAAAAGACATACAACCCATTCGGCTTTGTCGGAGATCGCTGTCGGGTTTCGCTGTCGAAGCGAGGCAGGGGCCGGGGGTCGGGTGCTGGGGGTTAGGGATTCTCCAAAGACGGGACCGAGCTTACCGACCCTCGAACCTCGCAGGATCGTGATGTCCCCACCAGTGAAGCCCCCCAACCCCTCTGCTCCAGTGCTCCCCCGCTCCTCTGCACCGCAGCCCCCCCGCACGCATTACTGGCTTCCCCGCACGATCCGCCCCACGCGTGAGGGCTGGTGGTTCATTGGCGCCTCCTTCGCCGTCGGACTTGCCGCTACGAATACCGGGAACAACCTGCTGTATCTGATCGTGGCCATGATGCTTTCCTTCATGGCCATCTCGGGCGTCCTGTCCGAGCAGACCATGCGGCACCTCAGGTTGGAGCGGGAGCGACCGCGGCGCCTCTTCGCTGGCGTCCCGGCCTCGTTCGGGGTCCGGCTGACCAACCGGAAGCGCCGGCTGCCCTCCTTTGCTTTGCACCTGAGCGAGGCGGATCCCGCTGGCGGCCGCGACGCGAGCCACTTCTTGCTGAAGGTGCCGCCGCAGGGCCGTGAGACCTGGCAGTACAGCCTCACCTTCCCCCGTCGCGGCAAGCACTACCTGCCGGGCCTCAGAACACTCACCCGGTTCCCCTTCGGTCTGTTCGCCAAGGTGAGCCGACCCATCCTCCCCGACCCGGTCCTGGTGTACCCTGCCCTCCGCGCCCTGGCCCCGGGGGAGGTCCCGTCCGCCCTGAATCCTGGCTGGCGGGAGCGGGATCAGCGTGGTCATGGGGCCAGCCTGCGCAACCTGCGTCCGTACCGGCCGGGCGATGACCCCCGGTTGCTTCACTGGAAGACCTCGGCCAAGGCCGGCGACCTGATGGTGAAAGAGCTGGGAGACGAGGACCGGCCCCGCGTTCGCCTGGTGGTGGAGGATCCGACGCCGGGCACGCCACCGGACGTGATCGAGGCGAACTTGAGTTATGTCGCCTCGCTCGCCGCCCATGCCATCCGCCTGGGATCGCAGGTCGACCTCACGACCGCCGACGGGTCGAGTGGGTTCGGGCAGGGCGAGGCGCATCTGGACCGGATCCTGGAGCGGTTGGCGCTGTACGAGGAGCCGGCGGCGCCGCGCCCGCTGGCGATTCCGGCGGAGTCCGGGCGGGCCGTCCACGTCCGGCTGGACGCCCGGCAGACGTCCACTCCAGCGAAGGACTGACTGTGCCCTTCCCGCTGTTCTTCAAGCTGACCCTCTACCTGCTGGTCCTGGACGCCTTCGGCGCGCTCTACCTCACGGGGATCCTGGACTGGATTGGGCTCGTGGGCCTCCTCCTCACCATTCTGGGAAGCTGGTGGGCCGACGAGATCCGGGTCCGCACCCCCAACTATCGCCGGCTCTGGGACGCCATCACCGTGGTCTTTCTCGTCTACGCGGTGCTGGATTTGCTCTTCCTGGCCGAGTCGTTCATTGCCGCAGTGATTCACCTGCTGTTGTTCCTGCAGGCCTACAAGCTGTTCAACGCGCGGACCCACCGCGATCTTATGGACCTCTTCATCCTGACCTTCCTCCAGCTTGTCGCCGCGTCCACCCTCACGATCAGCTTCGGATTCCTGCTGGTCTTCTGCCTCTACATGATCCTGGGGACCTGGGGCCTCATCCTGTTCCACCTGAAGCGTGAGACGGAGATCGCCCTCCCGGAGCGGAGCCGGGAGCTTCTGGCGGGATCGGACCTCGTGGCGCCCGGCTTCCTGCTCAGTAGCGTGGGCGTGGCCGTCGCCTCCCTGCTCCTCACCCTGGCTATCTTTTTCGTCATCCCCCGGGTCGGGCGCACCTATCTCCCCCTGAAGGCGCAGATCGGGACCATGACCACGGGCTTCACCGACCGGGTGGACCTGGGTGCCTACGGCACGATCCAGAACGATCCCACCATCGTGATGCGCGTGAGCTTTCCCGAAAGTGTGATGAGTCCCGAGCGCCTTCCCAATCTCCGCTGGCGGGGTGTGGCCTTCGACACCTTCGACGGGCAGAGCTGGTCGCTCCGCGACCCCGAGCGAACCCCAGTCCGCCGGAGCCGGGAGGGATATTTCCCGGTGGCTCCCCCGCGTTTGAGGGCCCCGTTTCTGACCTACGAGATCTTCCTGGAACCCATGGGGACCGAGGTGATCTTCGGCCTCCCGCGGGTCGTGTCTATCCAGGGCCGCTTCGCCGGCCTGGCAGAGGATGTCGCCAACGGCCTGAGCCTTGCCACACCGCCCTCTTCGCGGCTGCGCTACGTGGGGGTGTCCCAGCCGGAGCGCTTTCGCGAGGAGCAGCTTCGCCGGCCGGTCAGGGCGGGTGACTACCCGCGGGAGATCCGGGAGGCCTACCTGCAACTGCCGGAGGTCTCGCCGCGCCTGCGGGCACTGGCGCGCGAGTTGGCGGCGGGCGCCGCGACCCCCTACGAGATCGTCCAGCGGGTGGAGGCGTACCTCACCGGGAACCTGCGGTACACCCTGGAGCTGCGGCGGGAGTCGGGCCTGGATCCACTCAATGATTTCCTGTTCTACCGGAAGGCGGGGAACTGCGAGTACTTCGCCGCCGGCATGGCCGTCCTGCTGCGGGTCGTGGGAATCCCGGCCCGCGTGGTGAACGGCTTTCAGCGGGGGGAGTGGAACGAGGTGGGCCAGTTCTTTGCCGTCCGCCAGCGCGATGCCCACTCCTGGGTGGAAGTCTTCTTCCCCGAGGTCGGGTGGGTGACGTTCGACCCCTCACCCCGGGAGGCATTCGAGGAGCAAACCTTCGCCGCGAGTAGCTGGGTGGGAAAATACTTTGACGCGTTGCGGATGCGCTGGAACCGGTACGTGATCGATTACAACGTGGGAGACCAGGTCCTGTTCGCCATGAGCCTGCGGCGGCAGTCCATGGCCTTCCGGCAGAGCCTCGGCCGGACCTGGGACCTCTGGTGGTTCAAGATGCACCGCACCGTGCGCCGCCTCTGGCGGCAGTACGGATACGCTGCCGGCGCGGTGCTCGCCCTGGTGGTGGCCAGCCTGTTTCTGCTCCGCCGGGTGTCTATGGGCAGCATCGGCAGCGCATGGCTCTTTCAGGTGCGAGCCCGGCGGACCCCGGTCGCCTTTTACCAGCGGATGCTCCGCCTCCTGGCTCGACGCGGTTGGCCGCGGCCTCCCACGGCCACCGCGCGGGAGTTCGCGTCCACGCTCGCCGGCCGTCCCCAGCTGCACGCCCTCGTGGTGGAGCTCACCGCCCTCTACGAGCGCGTCCGCTTCGGCGGCGAGCCCCTGACGTCCGCCGACCAGCGGCGCGCCGCGGCGCTGCTCCAGCAGCTCGCTGCCGCCCCCCGCTCGTAAGCTTGGTAATGTCTGACCCCGCGGTCAGACATTACGAAAGTGATCAGAGATCGCGGGCGAGGCCGCCGGGGCGGCCGTGGTGGCGGAGCCAGTGGAGGAGCTCGCGGACGCTGGCGGTGGCCAAGCCGAGCGCGATGTCGGCGGCGCCATAGTAGAGGTTCAGGGTGTCGCCGTCGGTGCCCAGGGTGTACCCGCAGGGAAAGACCACGTCTCCCACGTCCCCGATGCGCTCATACTCGGCCTGGGGGCCGAAGACCCACTCATCGCCTCGAAGGAGGCAGCGGGCCGGGTCCTCCCGGTCGAGGGGGGCGAGGCCCAGCCGGTACAGGCAGCCGGCGGCGGTGTGGCGGACGCCGTGGTAGATGATGAGCCACCCCTCGTCGGTCTCGATGGGCGGGGGCGAGAGGCCGATCTTCCTGGCGTCCCACCAGGCGGCGCGCCGCGCCTCCACCAGCCAGAGGCGGCGGCCGGTCAGCTTGAAGGCCTCCACACAGCCATGGTGCCGTCGCGGCACCCCTTTGGAGGCGATCCACCCACGCCAGAACCCTCTTGACAGTGCGAGCAGGGCCGCATACAG
>CAZXXV010000119.1:0-9536 GCA_964644725.1 uncultured bacterium | reverse complement strand
ATGCAGCATACGTGACCGGGGTGACGATTGACGTGAACGGCGGGAGCTTCATGTCGTAGCAGGTCGGCGGGGAGGCCGCGAGGGATATCGGCTGATGCCGAAAGGGTCCACAGGATTCGGGCCGGTCGTGTGCCATATCCGGCGGGCCCACGTCAAGTATTCTGTTGAACTTGCCGAAGGGGATGCTCCTCCCAAGCGGCATTCAGACCTTGCGTTACTGCGTACATGATCCGTTCGGCCGATTCGGCGTTGAGGAAGACGCCCGTCAGCCGCCTCCGGCGCCGAACCTCACCGAAGGCCCGCTCCAGGATATCGGTGGTGCGGATAGTACGCCAGGAGCTCCTCCGGGAGGCTGAAGCAGTGGAACAGGCCCTTCTCCAGGCAGCGGACGGCACTCTCCGCCTCACCAAACACTTGGCGCGGCAGGCCTCGAAGCGCCGGGTGGCCTCGGTGCGGGACGGGGCCCCGAAGATCACCCTCGCCTCGCCCATACACGCCGGCCGCTGGTAGCGCTTGAGCCTCACCGCGACGTTCCGCAGCTTATGCGCGATGTAGTGCTGGATCCGCCGCTGGGGGTAGAATTCCCGGCGCACCTTGATCAGCCCCGGGTTGCCGTCCACCGTGATGAGTTTCAGGGCCTTCCCTTTCAAGCCGCGACTCTTCAGGTCAAGGACGAACCCCTTTCAGGTGTCCGTATCCTCGGTGGCCACCAGGCGGAAGGAGAGCAGCTCTCTACTTAGTGGAGATGTCCGGACACCCCGCTGGCGATGCGCATGTGTCACTACGTGACCGATAAGAGCCGAAAAACATTGTCCGTCGAGAGACGATGACCGTTTGGAGCAACCTGAGAGAATGAAGAGATTAAAGTATTAGAAGGAGCTAAGGATGGATCGACTATTAGTGACCGGTGGTAGCGGAATGCTCGGCAGCAATGCAGCCTATCTAGGAAGCAACAGATTCGATACTCAAATCACCTACAATTCTCATCCGGTAAATGTCAGGAAATGTGCGGGTGTCAAGATGGATCTTCGAGATCGGGAGGATGTAACAGCAGCGGTAGAGAGATTTAAGCCTCATCTTATCATTCACACGGCGGCCCTTCTGCCTGCCAAGCTATGTGAAGAAAATCCAGCACTGGCCCGAGCCATCAATATCGACGGGGTGGGATATCTGTGCGAAGCAGCAAAAAAGGTGGGGGCCAAACTGATCCACATTTCTACGGATTGGGTTTTTGATGGGATGAAGGAACGTTACAAGGAAGATGATGTACCCAACCCCCTCAATGAATACGGACGAAGCAAGCTAGAAGGCGAAAAGGTTGTCCAGCACAGTGGGGTCAATCATTGCATCATACGGACATCGCTCTATGGATGGAATCTCCGTACCGATAAGTTCTGCTATGCGGAGATGGTGTTGAATAAGCTGGAGAAAGGTGAGGAGTTCCGTGCTCCTGATGACCAGTTTCTTGCTCCAATTCTAGTCAACATCCTCGCCGAGGCAATGTTCGAGATCTATGCCAAAGACATTACGGGTGTTCTCAGTGTTACGGGTTCCGAGGCTTGCAGCCGTTATCATTTTTGTCGCACGGCGGCCGAGGTGTTTGGTCTGAACAGGGATTTGGTGAAGCCCGTCCCCATCTCGCTAGAGTATTTTGGGGTTAGCGCTCCGAAACATCAATCGCTGGATGTGACCAGGGCGAAGAGCCTGCTTAGGACTAAGCTGCCTGGGATTCGGGAGGGGCTTTTAGAGATGAAGCGCTTGCGGGATAGCGGTTATGTAGCCGGTTTCCGTGGCGAAGCTAAATAGGGAGGGCGAGGGTCAAGTCGTAATCGTATCTCTTTCGGCGAGGAGAACATGAATCTCGAGAGTGCGGTGGCGATTGTTACTGGTGGGAGCGGAGGTCTAGGGCGGCGCATTTGCCGTGCGTTGGCCCTCAAGGGAGTCCATGTGGCTGTATGTTACGCCCAGCGCCAGGATGAGGGCGAGGCGGTAGCTCGAGAATTGCGACAGCTTGGGGGCAAAGCCATTGCGGTCAGGGTGGACGTCACTGATCCTGAATCAGTCGAAGGCCTAGTGAACCAAGTGGTACGTGAGTTCGGCCGCATAGATATCCTTGTGAATGATGCAGCTTATAATAAGTGGATCCCATTCGTGCAATTGCAGGACCTGCAGATGGAAGACTGGACGAGGATCCTTGGAGTGAATCTGACAGGTCCATTTGTATGCATCAAGGCCGTGGCGCCGATTATGAAAAGGCAGAGGCAAGGGCGGATCGTCAACGTGTCATCGATCGCTGGCCTGGGTCCAACAGGCTCCTCGATCGCATATGCCGTTTCAAAGGCAGGCTTGATCCATCTCACCAGATGCATGGCTGTGGCTTTGGCGCCGGACGTTCTGGTCAATTGCGTGGCTCCCGGATTCATGGAGGGCACGCGCATGAGCGAGAACTTGTCGCCCGAGTTTCGGCAGAAAGCTAAGCAATCGGCGCTCCTCCAGCGAGGAGCGGACAAGGACGACGTGGCGGACGTGGTGGTGGAATTCTGCCGGACAGAAAGCATCACAGGGCAAACTCTTGTCGTCGATGCTGGGCGCGTGTTCCACTGATCGAGAGGCGATGCTGGCCACCCAGAGGATGGGAGGGGCGCGTGGCCCGATCGGACTTTGAACCAGTATGGCGCTCACGGATGAACGGTTGCGCCCGGCGACGGTTTCTGGGAAGATCCGGACGGGATGCGCTCCCCGGATCTGGACGGGCGCACGGGCGCCAGAGCCGGCTGCACGATCTGACAGGTAATCGCGTTTCGAAGGCCCGGAGTTTCCTGGTGTAGGCCACTCCCGGGGAGGCTGACCGTCCACGAGGTGTGAACCACACCCGGGGCGAGTTGTAGGCGTTCGCGAGGATGAGGCCCGCGGCGCAGCCGGTGAAAGGCCGAGCGTCTGATGACGCCGCAGAAGGATGCGCTGGTTCTCACATAGGAGAATTGGAGGATAAGCCATGGACATCTGGCCCGAGAAAATCAATCTGTGTAGTGACGTGGTGACGCTTCCGACGGCCGAAATGCTGGAAGCGATCAAAACTGCCCCCATGGGTGATGACAACCGTCAGCTAGACCCGACGACGAATACCCTGGAGGCGATGACAGCGGAGATGCTGGGCAAGGAAGCTGCCCTGCTGGTGATGAGCGGCACCATGGGGAACCTCGTCGGCATGCTGTGCCAGACGCAACCCGGACAGGAGGTGATTCTCGAGGAGAACGCCCATACGTTCACCTCGGAGCAGGGAGGCGCGGCCCGGATCGCCGGCCTGATGGTGAGCCGGGTTCGCGGGTACATGGGCTACCCGGCCCCCCAGGATGTCGAGGCAGCCATTCGGCCCACCGACAACGTCCATACGCCTCACACGGGACTGATCTGCCTGGAGAACACCCACAACCGGGCGGGTGGGACGGTCATCACAGCGGCTCAGACGAAGGCGGTCGCGGACGTGGCCCATCGCCATAACATTCTAGTCCATCTGGATGGGGCCCGCATCTTCAATGCGGCCGTGGCGCTGGGGGTCGAGGCGCGTGAGCTGGTCAAGGACGTGGACACCGTCACATTCTGTCTGTCCAAGGGGCTGAGTTGTCCCGCCGGCGCCATGCTAGTCGGGCCGCGCGAGACCATCGCCCGAGCGCGCCGCTTTCGAAAACTGCTCGGGGGAACGCTGCGCCAGTCGGCCGTTATTGCTGCCCCGGGTATCGTGGCGCTCAAGATAATGATCGACAGGCTGAAAGAAGATCACGCCAACGCCCGCCGCCTGGCCGACGGGCTGGTAAAGATCGATGCGCTTCAAATCGATATGAAGGCGGTCCAGACAAACATGGTCTATGCCGACACCAGCCGGTTGGGCTATGATGCCGCCGAACTGAACCGCCGCCTGGGTCGGTACTACATTGAGGTGTCCGTCAGCAGCTCGACACGCATCCGGATGGTGACTCACCGCCACATCACGTCTGAGCATGCGGACTACGCCATTGAAGTATTCCGGGAGATCGCTGGCGCGGCGTAGAAACCGTGTGCCCGTTTTGGGGGAGGAGGTGATGAGGAATCGGCAGAGAACTCCATTGGGATAGGCGTCTACCCTACGTTGGTGGAAGCCTTCTGGATCGTTACACTGCCAGGGAGATACGACAATGAAAAAAGGCCAAAAGAGAATCACGAGGCGCAGCTTCCTGAAGACCGCGGCGCTGGCATCGGCGGGGGTCGGTCTCGGGGGGTTAACCCCCAAGCAGGCGGCAGGAGCGGCAGTGGCGAGACCCAAAGAAATCGTATTCGGTGCTCCCTACGCCATGACCGGCGCTGATGCTATGGCGCAACTCCAAAACGTCCAGGCCATCAATGTCGCCCTGGACATCGTCAATAACTACCACGATGTTGATCTTCCGCTGGCGAGGGGCGAAGGTTTGCCTAATCTCGGCGGAGCGAAGATGCGCGTCATCTATTCCGACACGCTAGGACTGCCAGAGAAGGGTGCGTCTGAAACAGAGCGCATGATCACTCAGGAGAAGGTCACCTGGATCACCGGCGGGCAGAAGAGCTCGGTGGTAGCCACCATGGCCCAGGTCTGCGAGCGGTACGAGGTCCCGGGGATGTATGGCGAACCATCTTCACCCAGCCTGCATACCAGGGGATTCAAGTGGTTCTTCCGGACCGGCCCCCACGATGTCATGTTCACGGAAGCCATGATGCAGTTCCTAGCCGACTTGCGGGACAAGAAGCGGCAGCCCATCAGCACGGTGGCCCTGTTCTACGAGGATACGCTGTTCGGGTCGGACTCTGCGACCGCCCAGCGGCAGATGGCGCCGCAGTACGGGTTCAAGATCGTGGAGGACATCAAGTACCGGGCCCAGACATCCTCGCTGGTCAGCGAGATCCAGAAGCTGAAGGCCGCCAAGCCCGATGCTCTGCTCCCCACCGGGTACACCACGGATGCCATCCTGACGATGAAGACGCTGAAGGAACAGAACTGGATGCCCAAGATCATCGTCGCCCAGGATGCCGGGTACCTGGACAATGCGTACATCGAGCAGTTGGGGCCGGATGCGATGTACACCGCCAGTCGCTCGGGCTTCGATTACGATCTCGGGACCAGGCGGCCCTCGGTCAATTACGTCCAGAACCTGTATCTCAAGACCGCCGGCTACCCGATGGTCGAGACGGCGGCCAAGACGTTCACCGGCATCCTATGCATGTGCGATGCCATCAACCGCGCGGGCTCGACCAAGAACACCGACATTCAGGCGGCACTGCGCAAGTACGAGCTGCCCATCGAGCAGAGCATCATGCCCTATAAGGGGATCAAGATCAATCCGGCGACCGGTCAGAACGACCTGGCGAGTGGGATCATCATCCAGTTGTTCCCGGCGACTCAACGAAAGACGGGAGAGCTAGCAAACCGCTACTATTCTGTCTGGCCGTTCGAAATAGCAGCCAAAGAAGCGAAGTTTCCGGTAACCGGCTGGCCCATCCGCTGATCTCCGCGCCGTGCGTGAGGTCGCGGCCCCGCGCGCGGCCTCGATATCACCCGGAGCAGTACGGGCGACCCACAGGGTCGCCCGTACTGTGAAGGGCAAGACACGGGCGACGGGCACCGGCCGCCCGTCCTGCTCGGACGGATCGCTGCCGTCGACGGAACACGACCTTCGGGGGCAACCCATGGCATTCTTCCAGCCCGAGATCTTCTTCCAGATCCTGATCAGCGCTGTCCTGGTCGGCCTGATCTATGCTGTGATCGCTGCCGGACTCTCTCTCATCTTTGGCCTGATGGAGATCGTCAATTTCGCCCACGGCGAAATCTTCATGTGGGCTATGTACTCGACATTCTGGCTATTCACGCTGTTGTCCGTGGACCCGTTGTTCAGCATACCCATCAATATTGTCGCGCTGGGGATCTTTGGCGTGCTGATCTACCAGGGCATCATTCGCCGCGCCTTGAGTGGGCCGATGCTCGCCCAGATGGTCATAACGTTCGGGCTGGCCACGTTCCTCCGGGGGTTTGCGCAGAAGCTTTTCTCGCCAGACTTTCGCCTGGTGTCCCACCCGCTGGTCGAGGGCAGGGTGGAGTTGCTGGGAATGGCCCTCGGTCTCCCGCAAGTCGTCGCTGGGATTGGGGCCCTGATCGCCTTCTTGCTTCTATGGTTGTTCATCACCAAGACCGAAACGGGATTGTGTCTGCAGGCCACCGCCCAGGACAAGCAGGCAGCCGCACTTATGGGAATCGACACGGAGCGGATGTACGGACTGGGCTGGGCCATCGGGCTGGCCTGCCTGGGCGTTGCCGGTGCCTTGATGGCCAACTATTACTACGTGTTCCCGATGGTGGGCTTGCTGTTCGGGAACATTTCCTACATCGCGGTCGCCTTGGGCGGGTTCGGAAGCATTCCGGGTGCCCTCGTGGCGGGGATCATTCTCAGCCTGGTGGAGCATGTCGCTGGCTGGTTCGTACCGCCATTGAAATATGCTGCAGTCTATATGATTTACATCGTCATCGTCGTGCTGCGGCCCCAAGGCCTCTTCGGGAGATCCTGAGAAGAGGGGCGCCTATGACTGCGGCGTCGGCCAGACCAGAGAAAGGCATGCGGACCGCGACCCGGATCACCTACGCCGCCCTCAGCGTGCTGGTGCTGGTATACCCCTTCCTGAAGTTTCGGCTCGGACCCGTCGAGATCAACTTCACCCAGCCCTATGCGCGGCACCTGCTCATCCTCATCTTCCTGTATGCGCTCACCGCCCAGGCGTGGAACATCCTGGCCGGCTATTGCGGGCAGGTCTCGTTCGGGCACGTCGCCTACTTCGGCATTGGCGCCTACACGTCCAGCATGCTCCTCATGATCTTTCACCTCACGCCATGGGTGGGGATGTTGGCCGGTGGCCTGGCAGCCATCGCTCTCGGTCTCTTGGTGGGAATCCCGACCTTCCGGCTGACCGGCCACTACTTCGCTATTGCGACACTAGCTATCGCCGAGACAGTCCAGACCATCTTCATCAACTGGAACGCGGCCGGCGAGGCGAAGGGACTGTGGCTGCCGGTGATGAAGGATGGTCTGCTGAACTTTCAGTGGAAGAGCAAGCTCCCGTACTACTACATCGCCCTGGTCCTCCTCTGCCTGGTGTACCTGGCCACGTACTGGATGGAGCGCTCGAAGCTGGGCTTCTATTTCCGGGCCATCCGGGACGATGCGGTGGCCACCAGCAGCCTGGGCGTGGATGTCCTCCGGTACAAGCTGGTCGCGCTCAGCCTGAGCGCCTTCTTCTCGGCGCTGGCCGGGAGTTTCTACGCGCAGTACGTCCTATTCATCGACCCGTTCAGCGTGCTGCACCTGCAGCATTCGGTGCTCGTCGTCCTCCTGGCGACGTTCGGCGGGGTGGGGACCTATTGGGGGCCGATCGTCGGCAGCGCGCTTCTGATCCCCATCTCGGAGTTCGTGCGCATCCGGTTCGGGGGAACGGGGGGCGCGGAAGATCTCATCGTCTACGGCCTCCTGATCGTCGTGATCGCCGTGTTCGAGCCGACGGGGATCGTCGGGATCTTCCGCAAGTACATTCGACCGCGCCTGATTCGCCATCCAGGGATGATTGACGTGCACGAGATCGACAAGGCCGCCAGAGACTGATGCGCGGCGGCGGCGGAGATGATGGCCCATGGCCCTGCTCGAAGTGGAGAACCTGACCAAGGCGTTCGGTGGGGTGGTCGCCAACAAGAACATCAGCCTGCGGGTCGAGGAGGGGGAGATCGTCGGCCTGATCGGGCCCAACGGCTCTGGCAAGACCACGTTCTTCAACCTCGTCAGCGGAGAGCTTCGGCCCGACAGCGGGACGGTCCGCTTCCAGGGAGAGGACATCACCGGCCTTGCCCCCCACGTGATCAACGGGAAAGGGATCGGGCGGACCTTCCAGAAGCTACGCCCTTTCAGCAGCCTGACGGTATTGGAGAACGTCATGGTCGGGGGCTTGCCCAGGATGAGCATGGACCAGGCACGTCAGGAGGCACTCCGCTTCATCGACCTTGTCGGCCTGAGGCGTATGACCCATGCGCTGGCCAGCACCCTGAGCACCGGGCAGCGCAAACGGCTTGAACTGGCCCGTGCCATGGCGACCCGGCCCAAGCTCCTATTGCTGGACGAGGTGACGGGCGGCGTGGATCACAAGAGCATCCCCGGCCTCCTCGTCCTCGTCAGGCAACTGCGCGAGGCGGGCGTGACGCTGCTCATCATCGAGCACAGCATGCGGGTCGTGATGCAACTGGCCAACCGCGTCATCGCGTTGCACCTGGGCGAGAAGATCTGCGACGATCTTCCCGAGCGCGTTGCCACGGACCGCAGGGTGATCGAGCTGTACCTGGGAAAGGCCTATGCTAAGGGTAACTGACCTGGAGGTCGCCTACGGGCACTACCAGGTGCTGTGGGGCGTGTCCCTGGAGGTAAAAGCGGGAGAGATCGTCTGCCTGCTCGGACCGAACGGGGCCGGCAAGAGCACGGTGATGAACACCGTGACTGGTTTGGTTAAAGCGAAGGCCGGGACGGTGGAGTTCTTGGGAGAGCCGATCACCAACTCTCCCACGCACCGGATTGTGCGCAAGGGCCTGGCTCACGTCCTGGAGCGGCGGCGGCTGTTTCCCTACCTGACGGTCAGGCAGAATCTCACCCTCGGCTCGTTGGACGAGGAGGCGAGACGCAGGCGCCAGGAGACCCTGGAGGAAGTCTTCACGTTGTTCCCCCCGCTTCGTCAGCGCCAGGGACAGCTGGCCTATACCTTGAGCGGGGGCGAGCAGCAGATGGTTGCGATCGCGCGCGGCCTCATGTCCCGACCCAAGTTCCTGATGATCGATGAGCCATTCCTCGGCCTGGCCCCGATCTACCAGACGGTGATCATCGAAACCATCCAGAAGATCCGCGACAACGGCATCACCGTGCTGTTCATCGAGCAACACGTCCAGGATGCGCTCTCCATTTCGTCCCGCGGCTACATTCTGGAGAGCGGGCGGGTGGCTCTGACCGGGACAGGGCAGGAGCTCTTGGCTTCAGAGGAAGTGCGCAAGGTGTACATGGGCATGTGAGTCTGGGGGGCGAAGCGATGACACCAGGAAAGATCAGGATCGGGATCATCGGCGCGGGCCGGATTGCCGAGATGGTGCACGTGTCGTCGCTCCGGTTATGCCGGGATTGGTGCGAGATCAGCGCAGTAGCCTCGCGGACCGAGGAGAAGGCCAAGGCCGTCGCCGAGCGGTGGGGGATACCCCGGGTCCATCCCGACTATGAGTCCCTGCTGGCCGATTCGGAGGGGGATGCCGTGCTGGTCTGCCCGTCTAGCGGCCTCACCTATGTGGTGGCGAAAGCTGCCATCGCCGCGTCCAAGCACATCCTGTGTGAGGAGCCGCTGGGCTGAGCTATCCCAAGGCCCGCGAGCTTCAGGTGGCGGCGGAGGCAGCCCCCATCGCCTACATGGTGGCCTTCAGCTTCCGGTACGTCCCCGCCCTCCGCTATCTCAAACGGCTCATC
>CAZXXV010000118.1:0-9566 GCA_964644725.1 uncultured bacterium | reverse complement strand
CGCCCTTTGGTGGGATAGCGGTGATGCCCGATCCACACCCGCGCATGGACGTCCCGCAGCACGTAGGTTCGGATCACGTCGTCCCCGTAGCCGACCATCTTGAGGACGAGGAGATCCTTGCCGTGGGACAGGACGAAGGCGCGCTTCTCGCCAAGCGAGGTGTAGAAGGCGGTGTTCAGCCGGTAGCTGTTCTGGTAGACGAATTCATCCTCGATGACGTCCGCGGGCAGCCCGGACAGCCGGTGGTCCGAGGCAAAGGCCTCGGCCGCATCCGGGCGTACGCGGATGAAGTAGGCGACGACCTCTGGCGGCTGGATCGGCAGTCCCGACGCCTCCTCCCCGGGGAGGCGCACCACGTGGTCCACGCTGAAGGACGGGCCGATGTGGTCCCGCTCGACAGTCGAGCGCGCGGAGGGATCGAGGTAGGCGATGGCCAGCAGGTAATCGTCTCGCAGGATCTTGTGCGTGACGCCGAACTCCTCGGGCGCGAGGCCCACCAGTGCCACCCCGCCCCCTTTGCCGTTGCCGCGGTTGCGCATCTGGTCGAGGGCCCGGAGCAAGTGGCGGCCCGCCACGGGCTCGCTGCAGGCGATCCCGATGACGCCGCAGCCCCCCTCAGCCTCTGCCTTGCGCAGAGGAAACCCCAGTTGAAACGTCGCGCCGAGATGCCGCCGGGAGGCGATCACCCGCTCGATTCTCTCACGCTGTGGCATCCCATCCTCGCGAGACACGTCCCAGTCCTGCCCGCTTACGCCATGGCGCCAGCAGGCTTTCGGTACATCAGCACATCGATCCGGCCCCGCAGCGCGCGCACGCTGGGAAGCCCCAGGCGGCGCAGCAGGTCGCGCAGTTGAGCCTGGAACGAGGCGTACACGTTGCTGATGCGGTCGGCGCCCCAGGCCGGTTCGATCAGCAGAGAAAGCTCCGGATCGGTCGTCGTGATCCCATAGGGACAGCCGCGGCCCCGCTCGCAGTTCGAGCATCGGGTGCAGCCCAGGGCCACGAGTTCCGTTGTGCCCAGCACGCACCCATCGGCACCCAGGGCGATGGCCTTGGCGATGTCATGGGCGGTGCGGATACCGCCGCTCGCCATGACGACGATCTCGTCGCGCACCCCCTCGGCCACGAGGTACCGATGGACCTTGGGAATCGCGTACTCAATCGGCATGGCGATGTCCTTCTTGGCCACCTCGGGCGCGGCGCCGGTCCCTCCGTAGGATCCGTCGATCTGCAGGATGTGGGCCCCGGCGTAATAGCTCCCCACTGCCACCATGTCAATGTCGGTCGGGGTCGAGACTTTGACCGAGACCAGCGCCTGGGGGTTCACCGTTTTGACCCAGTCCACGTGCTTGCGATGATCCTCGACCGAATAGACGCTGTGAAACGGGAAGGGCGAAAACAGGCTCACCCAGGGAACCGCCTCGCGCATCTTGGCAACCGCCAGCGTGGTCTTGTCGCCGAGCAGATGCCCGCCCAGGCCGGGCTTTGCCCCCTGGGCGTACTTGAACTCCACGATGCGAGCGAACTGGATGGTCTCTTCCCGGACGCCGAACATGCCCGTGGCGATCTGAGTGATCACATGGTCCCGGTACGGGATCAGCGCTTCCGGATACCCGCCCTCGCCGGTGCAGGTGAACGTCTGCCAGCGCTGGGCGGCTATCGCCCGCGCCACCATCACCTCCTCGCTCACTGAGCCAAAGGACATGCCCGCCCCGTACCATGGAACGGGGATGTCGATCTTCGGATCATAGGGGCGGCGGTTGAGCGGCAGGCTGAGATCGATCGGCGTTTCGGCAGGAAGCCATTCCGACTCGGGAAGGAACCGGAACTCCAGCCGGTCGAATCCGCCACCGGAGGCGCCGATCCGGCACTCCCATCGGTCGCCGGGAGGCAGGCCCGTCTCAGCTTGCGTCCAGGTTGAAAGGATCAGATCGGCGGTCCAGCGCCGGTCCCCGAGAGCCGGGGGCGGGGAATCCTTCCCTGGCCAGTCGTGGAATCCCCGACGCAGCGCCGCCGAATGCCGCTCGGTGATCAAGGCTTGCGAGGGATTTTCCTCGGACGATGCCACCATCCTACCCCTCGAATCCCGCAACACCGGTGAAGGCCTCGCGCTCCAGGTCCTCATGAAACATGGCTCGCCCCAGTTCCCCGCGCAGCCTTTGCACCTCGCGCAGGCCCATCGCGCCGAGGATCTCCAGCATCTGGTCTCGCCAGGCAGCGACCAGATTCATGAGCCGCTGGGCGGCCCAGGCAGGCTCGAAATCCGGCATGCGGATGACGGCCGAGGCCCGGTCCACACACTCACCTTCGAAGCGAGCCTGCAGCGCCACCAGCACCGCGGTGTCCAGGGCCACGGCGTCCAGTCCGCAGATGATCGCCTTGGGGACGTCGGATGCGGTGATGATCCCGCCGCTTCCGATCAGGACCGTTTCCTCCCGCAGACCGTCCTTGACTAGCGCGGCATGGGCCACCCGGATGGCGTCGCGCACGCATGACCCGCTGCACCGGCCGTGATAATCCGCGGTGACGTGCAACAGCCGGACGCCTGCGCGCACCAGGGGCATCAGATCGCGCTCGAGGGGAAGGCGCACGAACACCGCCGTCTCGGGGAAGCGCCGTCGCGTCGCGAGGAAGGCGGACTCTTCCCAGGCCTCCAGTTCCACCACCCGGGGTGGGGCCGGGAGATGCTGCAGAAGCTCTATCTCCGCTGGCGCTGCCAAGGGAGCAATCGCGGCCCCATGCAGTCCGAGGTCCAGCACGCGACGCAGTGGGACGATGGCTAGACTCTCCAGGCGAGCCGCTGCCTCTGCCAGTCCCCGGTACAGGGTCGCCGACTCGACCGCCCCGGCAGGCACATCGAACAGAAAGGGGATCGGCAGGCTCAGGCCGCGCGGCAGCCGTCCGGAGGGATTGCCGGCCGCGTCAAAGGTGAGGTGGGCGGGCCGCTCTCCCAGGTCAACCGCGGTGGAGATGAACTCCCGCCCGTGAATTCCGTCCCGGGTCGGACGGACGATCTCCGACATGTCGGTCCACATGCTGTCCCAGCCCTGATCTGCAAAGGCACCCCGGTACCCCGCGCCGCGGACCGGGATTTGGCCGGTGGCCGCCTCCTGGAGCACCGTGTCCACCTTGTCCGGAGTGAAGTACGAGTCTCCCAGCCGCGCGCGGTCGGGATTCGGGCGGATCTGAACGACGTCCGGGTACTCCACCGTGCAGCGCAGGCATCCGACGCAGTAGGCGGGCCGAGCGGCAAAGCCGCCCACAGGTCCGGAAAAGGTACCATAGACGCAGGGCCGGCTGGCGACCACGGCCAGATTCGCCCGGTAGTGATACAACTCCTTGAGGAGCAGTGCGGCCAGGCGTCTCCGCCTGACCTCGACGCGGAAGCGGTTCGGGTGGGGAGCAATATTGGGAGCAGGCTGGGACGAAATGTGGTACCGAACGTAGTTGCTCGAACCCATCTCAGATGTACCGCAGGATTGGCAAGCCCACACAGGCGAGCAAAGCAAAAGGCCTCCTGCACCGTCCGAAGCGGGACTGCGACTTGTCAATCCTCTCCCTGCAGGGGCCCTTAGGTTATTGGTACGGTAGCAGAAGCGCGCCTGCGGGTCAAAGGCGATCTGCGGATTCGTTGTTGCGACCAGACCTCACCGGGTTCGCAACTCTCAGGGCTTTCCACGCGAGATGACGACCTCGTTCAGGACGACATCCTTCATCGGCCGGTCATTCCGGTCGCGAGGCACGTTCCCGATCGCCACGACCACATCCTGCCCCTGCACGACCTCGCCGAAGACCGAGTGGCGGTTGTCCAGGTGTGGGGTGGGGACGTGGGTGATGAAGAACTGGCTCCCATTGGTATTGGGGCCGGCGTTGGCCATGGACAGGATCCCCGGCTTGTTGTGCTTCAGGTCGGGGTGGAACTCGTCGGCGAACTTGTAGCCCGGTCCGCCCCTCCCGGTCCCGAGCGGATCCCCGCCCTGGATCATGAAGTTGGGGATGACCCGGTGGAAGATCGTCCCATTGTACAGCGGGCGCTTCACCTTCTGCCCCGTCTTGGGATCGGTCCACTCCTTCGCGCCTGTGGCCAGTCCGACGAAATTCTCCACCGTCTTTGGCGCCTTGTCCTCGTACAGCAGGACCACGATGTTCCCCATGCTCGTCTTGAACGTCGCATACAACGGTCCGTTCACCCTCTTCTCCTTTTCTGCGGCACCGGCCCAGCCAGCCATCGCGGCGAGCAGGCACCATGTGAGGATGATAGCTCCGAGAGAACGGACCGAGATAACCCGCCTCCACTGAGTGTTCACTCTTTACCTCCGGAGAGCGGTTTTCGTGGCGCCTGTTCCTGATCTTCAAACGCAGCCAAGTGTTTCAGGCCAAGCGTTTCGTATATCTTCAAGGTGGCCTTGGATCGATTCAAGGTGTAGAAGTGGACTCCCTTCACCCCGTTATCGATGAGGTCCCTCACCTGCTCCGTCGCCCAGTGAATGCCGACTCGCTCGATGGACTCGTCGTCCTTCGCCCGGACGAGTGATTTTGTCAACCGTGCAGGAAACCTTGCCCCCAGGGCCAACTCCGCCATCCGGGCCATCCCCCTGATGGACGTGATCGGCATGATACCTGCGATGATCGGGACCTTTATGCCCGCGATCTCGCACCGCTCGCAAAAATCGTAGAAATCGCGATTATCGAAGAAGAGCTGGGTACAGATGTAGTCCGCTCCGGCATCCACCTTGGCCTTCAGGAACTCCATCTCCTTGAGGCGATTGGGCGTCTCGGGATGGCCCTCTGGGAACCCTGCCACTCCGATGCTGATCTTGGGAAAATGCCGGCGGATGAAAGTCACCAGGTCAGCCGCGCGAGCAAACCCTCCCGGCGGCTGTACAAAAGCAGTCTCGCCCTTCGGGGGATCGCCTCGCAACGCCATGATGTTCTCAATCCCATGATCCTGATACTCTTCTAGGATGTTCCCGATCTCCTCTTGCGCTGCACCGACGCAGGTCATATGGGCGACCACCGTAAGGCGCGTGTGTTCACGAATCCTGATCACGAGACCATGGGTCAGTTCCCGCGTGGAGCCGCCGGACCCGTACGTCACGCTCACATAGGAGGGCCGCAAGGGCACCAGGTCCTCGATGGTCTTGTACAACTGCTCCCCGGCCTCCCTCGTACGGGGGGGGAAGAACTCGAAGCTGAAACATGGCTGCTGTCTTCGCAGAATGTCTCGGATATTCATGGCGTCCTGCCATCACCCTGATGCGCTGACGCCGGCAATCCCAACATCACGAAAGTGCATCGCCAATCCCGGAAGTGGTTGCTCGGGTGTATCGCGCTTGCCAACTGTGACTCGATCGGCTAGCGCAGGATGGCCGTGATCAGCACCGGAGCAAGCAGGGTCAGCACCACGCCATTCACGACGGAGATCACGGCATACTCCGTCCCCACGGACTTTGTGATGATAGGCAGCGTGGTGTCCATGGAGGTCGCTCCGCCTGAAACGATCGGGGCCAGCCTCCCGAAGTACCGTGCCAAGAGTGGAGCCGTCAGCAGGGTTGCCAACTCTCGCAGGATGTTTGAAAGTAGTGCCACCACTCCCAGCGTCTTCCCGCCGATCTGTGCAATCAGCACGCTGGCCAGGGTGTAGTACCCGAATCCGAAGCCCACGGCCAGTGATTCCCTGAACCCCACCCCAGGGACGAAGACTGAAAACAGCGCCACACCCAGAAAGGTCCCGAGAATCGCCGAGAGCGGTACCAGAAGGATCCTGACGTTCTGGTTCCTGGCCATTTGCCAGACCCTAGTATTGGCGCCGATCTCGGTCCCGACCAGGAACAGCAGTACGTTGAGGGCATAGATCGTAGGGTCCAGGTCCAGGAAGGTCTTGGGGGGCAATGCCAGCACCCCGACCAGGATGCCGGCGGTCAGGCAGCCCAGGATGATCAGGCTACTTTTCATGGCGCACCACATCGAAGAACGCCCGGGAAACGAAACACGAGACGAGAACACTGCCAGCGATCCCGCCCGCGCTGAGGACGAGCGCCTGCACCCCAAGCCTGCCCAGGGCGCGAACCACCGTGTCATTCGTGCCCACGGAGATCCCCAACAGGAATATCAGGAGGTACAGTGACCACGTCGTTGCCGTGCTGGCCGTCGCAAGAATGCTCTTCTTGTATCGGAAAAGGTAACCCACGAACATCCCGGCCACGAGGAAAAGGAGAACCTGCATCGCTCTTGATCCTTGAGTCGCTGGCTTGCGGGGCCACAGTCTGCGGGTTCAAGGGATAGCCCCCGGACACGCCGGCCCCGCCATCACGCCATAGGTCGTCGTGTCCGACGATCAGGCAGGACCGGGAACGCCGATGAACCGGTCAATGGGAATCGTCAGTGGCCCTACGAGGCGGTCCAGCCCCCGTCAATAGGAATCGTCGCCCCGGTGATGTAGCGGGCGGCGTCCGAGGCCAGGAACACCAGGGCGCCTCCAATCTCTTCCGGCTGCCCGATCCGCCCCAGGGCGATGCGCTGGAGGATCCGCTTGTACCGCTCCGCATCCGCCTCCAGGTATCCCTTGACCAGCGGGGTCATCATGTAACCCGGGGCGATGGCATTCACGGTGATCCCGTATGGCGCCAGCTCCAGCGCCAGGCCCTTGGTGAATTGGGAGACGGCGGCCTTGCTGCTGGCATAGACCACCTTGTCCCGTTCGGGGGAGACGGCCGACATGGAGGACATGTTGATGATGTGCCCGCTCTTCTGGGTGATCATCTGGCGGGCGACGGCCCGGGCCACCATGAAGATGCCCTTGACGTTGGTCTCCATGATGGTGTGCCAGTCCTCATCGGTCATCTCGACCACGGGCTTCCGGACGTTGGTGCCCGCGTTGTTGAAGAGGATGTCGATTCGACCGAAGGCATCCACCGTCGTCCGCACCGCGGCATCGATCTGCTGGCTGTTCCGGATATCGGCGACGGCCACCAACGCTTTTCGCCCCAGCGCCTCCACGGCGGCAGCCGTCTCGTCGAGCTGGCTTCTCGTCCGGCTGACCAGGGCCACGTGGGCGCCGGCCCTCGCCAGGGCCAAGGCGCCGGCACGGCCCAGGCCGCGGCCCGCCCCGGTCACGAAGGCGATCTTGCCATCCAGGCTGAATTCCGGCAGGCTCATGATGACAGCTCCTCTGCCAAGGGGTTGATGATCAGCGACCCGAACAAAGGTGGCCTATTGTCAGCGGTCGACTGCCTATCGTCAAGGGAATTGAAGGCGGCTTGTCCTGGAGCCGACCGGCCGTGACCAGACAATCCTCCCGGGAGAATTGACACCCTCAACGCAGGGGGATAGATTCCCCTGCATTGAATCAGCCGCACCCATTGGCACATGGAGGAGATCCGATGGCGAAATACTTCGAGGACTTCGAGGTCGGTCAGGAGTGGACGTCACCCGGACGCACGATCACCGAGGCCGACGTCACCATGTTCGCCATGCTGTCCGGCGACTACGACGAGATCCACACCAACGAGGATTTCTGCAGGCGCGAGTCCGCCTACAAGACCCGGATCGCCCATGGGATGTTGGGATTGAGCCTTGTGGAAGGCCTGAAGAAGCGCATCCCGGCCTTCGCCGAGACGCGCTACATCGCCTCGCTGGAGTGGACCTGGAAATTCACCGGGCCGATCCTCATCGGGGATACCGTGCACGTCAAATTCCGCATCAACAAGATGCGCGAGAGCAAGTCGAGGCCCGATCGGGGCATCATCTGGGAAGGGGGTCAGATGATCAACCAGCGGGGCGAGGTCGTGCAGGAGGGCGAGCATTCCCTGATGATCTGGCGCCGCCCCAAATGAGGCCGCGGCTGATACTGGCTGCCTGTGGGGTGGTGAGGGTGATCATGAAGAAGGACGGACAGCTCCTCCTGGGCCGGGCGCCGGGTTTGAGGTACGCGGAAGACCCGTGAAAGGCGAGGACTCATGAAACCGCTGCCGCGCATTGCCATCGGTTCGATCTTCACCGAGAGTAATCAGTTGGGTGGCGTGCCCACGGAATTGGAAGATTTCGAACGCTGCGAACTCCGCCAAGGACCTGAGGTGCTGGAAGTCGAAACCGGCGTGGTGGGCGGGATGCTCCGGATGCTGCGCGAGAACCAGGCTCAACCTGTGCCGCTGCTGTGCGCCAGCGCCTATCCGGGTGGACCGCTGAGTTCCGGGTGCTACGCCCGGCTCAGGACCGAACTGCTCGACCGGCTGCGCCGAGCCCTGCCGGTCGAGGGGGTCCTCCTGCCCTTGCACGGGTCCGCGGTCGCCGAAGGCACAGAGGACATCGAGGGCGACCTGATCCAGGCGGTGCGCCAGATCGTAGGGCCGGCCGTGCCGATCGTGGCCACCCTGGACTTGCACGCCCATGTCACCCCGGCCATGGTGCAGGGTGCAGATGCCCTGATCGCCTGGGAGACCTACCCCCACCGGGATGCATTTGATACCGGGGTGCGCGGTGCCCGGATGCTCCTGGACATCCTGTCCGGTCGGTGCCGGCCGGCCATGGCCATGGCCAAGGTCCCGGTGATCACCGGCGCCATCCACGGCTCGACCGAAGGCAACGACCCCTTTGCCCAGCTCATGCGCTGGACCAAAGCGCACGAAGGCCGCGACCGGGTGGTGTCCACGAGCCTCTTCATGGTCCACCCGCCCCTGGATCAGCCGGGATTGGGCAGCGGTGGCCTGGTGATCACCGACGGCGACTTGGACCGAGCCGTCTTCCTGGCGCGGCAGATCGCTGAGAAGTACTGGGCCCGGCGGTTCGAGTTGGAACCTCGCGTCTTCACCCCGGAGGAGGCGATCGCCCAGGGCCTTCAGGTCGAGGGCGCGCCTGTGGTGCTGGTGGAGGCGTCCGACTGCTGCGGTGGTGGGGCGGCCGGCGACAGCGCGGCCACTTTGAAGGCGCTGCTGGCAGCCGGGATAGAGGAGCCGGCCCTGGTGCCCGTGGTTGATCCGGAAGCGGCCGGGATCTGCCACCGCGCCGGCGCAGACCGCGAAGTAGAGGTGGAGTTGGGTCACCGGCTCGACCCGCGATGGGGGAAGCCGGTGAGGGTGAAGGGCCGGGTGATCGGGCTCAGCGAAGGACGCTTCCGCTACCGAGGGGGGATCTGGGACGGGGTGGAGGGGGACATGGGGCCCTCGGCTGTCCTGGGGCTGGGCGCTATCCGTGTGCTGGTCGCCACCCATGCCACCTACGACTGGCTGGATGAACAGTTCCGCTCCGTGCACCTCGACCCGGCCGCAGCCAAGTTCATCGTGGCCAAAAACCCCATGAACTACCGCCAGGCCTACGGCTCCATCGCCAAGGCCATCTTTGTGCTCGACACGCCGGGGCCGACGCCGGCCACCTTACGGCACGTCCGCTATCAGCACCTCAAGCGGCCGTATTTTCCCCTCGATCCGGACATTCCCGGCCTGGAACCGACCATCCTGCAGAGGGTGAGGTCATGAAGTGGGCAGGCCAGTGCCACCTGACTGGACGCGCCCTCGGTGCGGCCAGTTCACTCAGCTTCCCACAAGCTGCACCTTGGTGCTCCTGCTCTT
>CAZXXV010000117.1:5559-9577 GCA_964644725.1 uncultured bacterium | reverse complement strand
CTGCGTCCCCACGTCGCCGAACAGGACTCAGGGTGCTTCCGTCTCCGGGGCAAAGCCACGACGCAGAGTGTTCTCCGTGACGGTGCGGGGCTCCATGAATTGGAGCAGGTAGTCCGGCCCTCCCGCCTTGGAGCCGATCCTGGACATCCTGAACCCGCCGAAGGGCTGCCGGCCAACGATAGCTCCCGTGATCTTCCGGTTGATGTACAGGTTCCCGACCCGGAACTCGCGCTTCGCTCGGTCGATGTTCCCGGGGCTGCGGGAGTAGAGCCCGCCCGTGAGGGCGAAGGCCGTACCGTTGGCCACCTCCAGGGCCTCATCCAGATTGGATACCTTCATGACCGCCAGCACGGGACCGAAGATCTCCTCCTGCGCCAACCGGTGATGCGGGAGGATTCCATCGAAAATGGTCGGACCCACGAAGAAACCCTCATTCGGAACCTCGGCTTGAAAGAGGAGGCGTCCTTCGGACATTCCGATCTCGATGTAGTGGAGGATCCTCTCACGTGCCTGGGCATCGATGACAGCCCCCACCTGTGTGGCTGGTTCCACCGGATCCCCGACGCGCAGGCTCCGGGTAGCACCCACCAGACGCTTCACGAAGCGGTCGTACGCGTCCTCCAGCACGATGACCCTGGAGCACGCCGAGCATTTCTGTCCTTGAAAACCGAAGGCGGACTGCACGACCCCCACCACCGCGGCATCCAGGTCCGCATCGGCGTCCACAATGATGGCATTCTTCCCCCCCATTTCTGCGATCACTCGCTTGACCACGACCTGACCGGGGCGGACCACCGAGGCCCGCTGAAGGATCTCCAGCCCCACCTCACGGGAACCGGTGAAGGCGATGAGGGCGACCTCCGGATTGTCCACCAGCCAGGGACCGACCTCTCTCCCGGAACAGGGGAGGTACTGGAAGACCCCCGGGGGCAGCTCAGCATCCTGAATGGCCCGCGCCAGTTCCGCGCCACTGATCGGAGACAGGCTTGACGGCTTGTAGATGACGGGGTTGCCGGCCACCAGGGCGGCCGCGACCATACCCGTGGAAATGGCGAGAGGAAAGTTCCACGGAGCCACCGCGAGGGCAACTCCGCGAGGGTGATAAGCGTACACGTTGGTCTCGCCCGGCAGGGGATCCAGGAGACGGGGTGGCCCCAGTCGAAGCATCTCCCGCGCATAGTATTCGCAGAAGTCGATGGCCTCGCAAACGTCCGCATCCGCCTCCCGCCAGGTCTTGGAGACCTCGAAGACCTGCAGGGCCGCCAGCTCGTCCCTCCTGGAGCGGAGGATGCGGGCCAACCGGATGAGGAAATCGGCCCGCTCCGAGGCGCCGGTCTCCCGCCACGCCGGGAATGCCCTGCATGCCGAAGCCACCGCCTGTTCAGCCTCCTTCGGTGAGGCGAGGTAGGTGCGGCCCACCACTTGAGAGGGGTGCGCCGGATTCACGGAGACGAGCTCTCTGTCTGTTCGCAGTTCCTTGCCCCCCACCAGGATCGGGTAGGTCTTGCCGAGGTCCGAGCCGACATGGGCCAAGGCCTTCCGAAATCCCTCCCGCGCATCCGCCCTGCTGAAATCCCGAACCGGCTCCGGGCGATACGCTGCCGGCTCCCCTTCGGCAGTCGCGGCCTCGCCGCGGGATGGGGCGCTCTCCTTCTGCTGCTCAGGCTTTCGAAGTAGCTCCTCTGGGGAGACATGCTCAGTGAAGCTCTGCCTCAGGAAGGATTCATTGGAGGTATTCTCCAGCAGGCGCCTGACAAGGTAGGCCATGCCTGGGAGCATCTCGCCGATGGGCGCGTACTCGCAGACGGTGAAGCCGGACTGGAGGACGGCCCGCTTTATGGGCTCCGCCATCCCATACAGCATCTGGATCTCGTACGCATCGGAGGGGAGGGTCAACTTCTTGGCCCAGACGATTCCGTGGGACAGGGAACGGACATTGTGGCTGGCCAGGGTTGTTCGGATGAGCGGATAGTGGCCGAGACAAATGCGGGTGGCCTCCTCGAACGCGGCGTCCGTCGCCTCCTTCTTCAGGAGGACCGGGATCGGCCATCGGCAGAGCCTGGCGACCACCTGCTCGTAATCCCAGTATGCTCCCTTGACCAGGCGGACGCTGATGGGTCGGCTCCGTATCTCCGCCCATTCAATCAGGGCCGAGAGGTCTTCCTGAGAATCCCGCAAATACGTCTGAATCGCGATGCCCGCCTGGGGTGCGTCTCGAAATTCTGTTTCCTCCAGCAGGCTCTTGAAGATGGCAAGGGTGAGATCTTTGATGGCATAATGCTCCATGTCGATGGTGACTGAGACCCCATGCTCCCTCGCCTGTCTGAAGATGGGCCGCAAACGCTCCTTCACGGCGGTAATGGAGCCTTCAAAGTTGACCGGGTCCATTTGGGAGTAGAGAGAGGAGAGCTTGAGGGAGATGCTCAGGCGCGGGGACTTGGCGTCCTTTCGGGGATCCCGGACTGGCCATCGAGCGATCTCGGGTCCCAGCACATCAATGAGATTCAGGTATCTTCGCTGATATGTCGCTGCCTCCTCTTCACTGACCGCCACCTCTCCCAGCAGGTCTAGGCTGAAGGTCATCCCCTGGTCCCAGATCTCCCGCAGACGTCGGACAGCCTCCTCCGGAGTGGCCCCCACGATGAACCGTTGGGCCATCTCCTCCACGTTCTTTCGGATCTGATGCGCGGCAAGCCAGGAGGTGAGAGAGCTCGTGGTCAGGGATCCCATCACCCACTGAAGCGCGCTGGAAAGTTCCACCCCCGGTTGCGAGAAGTACTCCCGAACGTGTTCCCCCACTCGGCGCGAGGACGTCAGGCTGGGCAATACGTCCACGAAGCGGAACATCTGAACCTTGAAGGCCGGGTTGCGCATGCACCATTCCAGAACCTTCCCACTCCACCAGTCTTTTCGGAAGATGGAGGGAGTCTCCTCGCCCATGCGTCGAAATATCTGTCGTCCTACGTTCTGGATTTCCTCTTCCCATTGTTCCTCTAGCTTGTCCACGGTGACCTCTTTCTGAGTTGCTAGATCGAGCGCGGTGGAACTTGTCCACGCTCAAACTCAAAGGACTCACCCAGCCTGAAAATACTCTCGCCAGCGTGGGGCGATTATATGACAGCTCCCTATGATTCGGAAGCCCGCGGTCTTAGCGCAACTCATGCAAGAAAGCTACCGCAACAGGACGTCGGTCTTTTCAACCCTGCGGATAGAGATGGTACAGGAGCCAATACACGAGGACCCCGGTGACCGACACGTAGAGCCAAAGCGGCAGCGTTTACCTGGCAATCCGAACGTGACGGTCGAACTTCCCTGCCCACCCCCGGAACAGTGTGATCAGGGCGAGGGGCACGATGGCCGCCGCCAGAATTGTGTGCGAGATCAGAATCATGAAGTAGACCGGGCGGATCCACCCCTGTCCGGTGAACCGCCTCATCCCGGCGAAGTAGCAGAGGGTCAAGTAGCTCGAGCCTGCGTGCGGCTGCCGCAAGATCAGCGCGCGCGACCCCCCTCCTCCACTGTCTTGCGCTCACCAAGGAGCGCGTGCAGCTCGTCGCCCTCCAGGACTTCCTTCTCCAGGAGTCGCTGGGCGATCGCCTTGAGGTCCCCGTCCCGCTTGGTGAGGATGTCCCGGACCCGGGCCCCCGTCTCGTCCACGATCCGCTTGACCTCCTCATCAATCTCGCGGGCGGTCTCCTCGCTGTAGGGCTTGCCGCCGGTCAGGCCATCCCCGGCCGGAAGAAAGAGCGGCCGGCGCTCCGGCTCGAATGCCATGGCGCCAAGCCGCTGGCTCATCGCGTACTCCTTCACCATCCGGCGGGCGATGTCCGCGGCCCGCTGCAGGTCGTTCTGCGCCCCCGTCGAGACCTCGCCGAAGGTCAGCGCTTCGGCTGGGAATGCGCCCGCCGAGGCTCTGGAACTTCTGCGGGTGCTTGAGGAACTCGACCACCTCCTGGAGTTTCTCCTTGGCCTCGTCCACGCCGGCCACGTCGTCGAAGGTGACGCCGATCTCGCTCTG
>CAZXXV010000117.1:0-5459 GCA_964644725.1 uncultured bacterium | reverse complement strand
CCTTGGCCTCGTCCACGCCGGCCACGTCGTCGAAGGTGACGCCGATCTCGCTCTGGGCGTAGATCTTCGCCCGGTTGCGCCCGAGCCCGCCCAGCGACAGCATGCCCTGGCCCGGGCCCAACTTCTTGAACATGAACCGCCAGATGAGCCACATGAGGTCGATGGGCAGGATCCAGACGAAGAACAGATCCCTGAGCCAGGTGTTCTGGGTGACCCCCGTGAACTTGACGTTCTTCGCCTCCAGCTCCCGGACGAGGTCGGGGTCCGACACCCGGACGGTGACGAAGGGCCTCAGGGTTTCCTTGCCCTGGGCGTCGGCCTCGCGCACGTTCCCTCGGAGCACATCCCCGGTCAGCGTGACCTCGGTAACCTTCCCGTCGCGGAGGGCCTTCTTGAGGTCACTGTAGGGCATCTGAAGAACCCGCTCCGCCTGGACATAAATCTGGAGCAGCATCAGGGCCACGAAGCCGACCACCACCGCGATGAAATGGAATCTGTGTTCCTTGCGCATGGGACATCCCCCCATCAGGCCATCATCTCCTCAGGAGGGGACAGCGCCCCCTGGGTCAGCCAGAGGTTCACCTCGCTCTTCACGGTCAGTCGCTTCGATCTCTTCCGGGACCTTGCAAATTGTCTGGCCGTTATTATACGGTTCGCTCCGAAGATCGGCAACGAAGACAATCCACGCTTTGCCACTTGAGAGCGATGATCCTTCGGTGATATAAAGACTTGACAGGGGTCTGGACCAGCCAGTTCCGATCTGAGCGGACCAGCAGGCAGTTGCGCACCGTTGAAGGGAGAGGACGTGGTGGGAGACTGGATCCAGGTGGTCACGGGCTCCCTCTTCTGGGAGTACCGGAACATCCTGGTGCGCGGCCTGATCATCAACTTCTACGTCTTCTTCCTGGCGGGGGTCCTGGCGGTGGGGATGGGCCTAGTGGCCTGCCTCGCGCGCCTGAGCCCCCTCCGCGCCCTCCGATGGTGCGGGACGTTTTATGCGGAACTTTTCAGGAATACCCCGGAGTACGTGTTGTTGGTTTGGGTCCACTTCGTCCCGCCACTGGTCCTGACGTTGCTGCTCCACACCAGGATCAACTTCAGCCCCCTCTTCTCGGCCGTGGTGGCCCTCGGCCTAGCCTCCAGCGGCTACTTCACCGAGACGTTCCGGGCCGGGATCCTGTCCATTCCTCGCGGACACATCGAGGCCGCTCGCTCCACGGGCCTGTCCGGGGTCCTCACCTTCCGCTGGGTGATCCTCCCACAGGCGATCCGGAAGATGCTGCCGGAGTCCCTGAATCAGTTTATCTCTCTGCTCAAGTCCACGACCCTGGTGTCCCTGATCTCGGTGCCGGACCTCATGTACCAGGTTTCCATGATCACCCAGGAGCAGATGCGGCCCATGCCCCTTTATTCCGGGGCGGCCATCGTCTATTTCGTCATCATCCTCTCGCTAGCCGCGCTGGTGCGGAGGTTCAGCGAGAGCTGGCGCGCCGTCGGCCGGGCCTGAGCGAGATCTGAGCCATGGGAATGCTGCAGCGGATCATCTGGAACAATCGCGGCGAATTCCTGGAGGGGCTCCTCGTCACCGGGCAAATCTCGCTGATCGCCATCGCCGTGGCCATGGCTGTCGGTCTCGTGATCTGTCTCATCCGGATGTATTGCCGTCCGCTCCGCTGTCTGGCGATCCTCTACATCGAGTTCTGCCGCAGTACACCCATCTATGTCCAACTGATGTGGGTCAACTACGTCTGGCCGGAACTCTTCGGTTGGCCGCAGTCCTTCTTCGCGGCGGGCTGGGCGGCCCTGGCGCTTCAATCCAGCGGATATTTGGCAGAGACGTTCCGGTCGGGCATCGAGGGTATCGCCCGCGGCCAGTGGGAGGCCGCCCGCTCCACGGGCCTCTCGCCATTCCTCACCATGCGGTGGGTGATCCTTCCGCAGGCAGTGCTGATGATGACCCCTTCACTCATGAACCAGTTCCTGGTGGTGGTGAAGTCTTCGTGCCTGGTTTCTGTGATCGCGGTGCCGGACCTGATGTATCGTGGTCTGCGGCTCACGTCCATCTGGTTCGAACCCATCGAGATCCTTTCTTTCACGGCGTTCCTGTACGTGGCCATCGTGTTCGCCCTCTCGGCGGCGATCAAGTGGTATTCCGACAGAGTGCGCAGCCGGTATGCGTAGCGTGAGCCCCCCGTCGAGCCGGCTGAGTCTAGGACGGGTGAGGCATTTGCTGTGGGCTCGTTGGATAGGGGGAAGAGGCCATGAACACCAAGCTCAAGATCACGAAGCGGACCTTTATGAAGAGCGCACTGGGGGTCGGAGGTCTCGGCCTGGCGGCCAGGCTGCTGGGCGGACTTGGGTCGCCTCGGGAGGTCTATGCCCAGCTCCTCGAGTCCGGCATCGATGAGAAGTCCGTGCTGGCGCGAGTCAAGAAGGAGGGAAAGCTGAAGGTCGGCTACGCGCAGACGTTACCCTGGGTCCACAAGGATGCAAAAACCGGCAGCCTGGCGGGGATCTATTACGACGTCGCGGAGGCGCTGGCCAAGGAACTGGAGGTCAAGGCGGAGTACCAGGAAGTGAGTTGGGCTGACGCCACCATCGGACTGCGCAAGGGGGACTTCGACTTTTTTGGTTCATCCCTCATGTACACAGTCCCCAGGGCCTTGGTCGTGAACTACACGGCCCCGCTGTGGCACAAGGGCCACCTGGCTGTCTGCCACAAGGACAACGCGCGCCGCTTCAAGTCCGCCGCTGACTTCAACCGGCCCGATGTCACGTTCTCCATCAACCTGGGAACACGGGAAGAACACGTCCTCAAGGTGTTGTTCCCCAAGGCCAAGATCGTCACGACGTCCGGCCAGATCTTCCTGGCAGCCGAGCCAGTGCGGGCCAAGAAGGCGGATCTGTGGGTGTCGGGTGACCTGGATGCGATCATCTTCGCTAAGAAGAACAGCAGCTGGGCACACCTCATCGACCCGGCTGGCCCGTTCGGCAAGGGGGCCAACACCTGGGCCATCCGCTACGGCGACCCGGCGTGGAAGTTCTTCCTCGACATGTGGGTGGACAACATGGTCGCCAGCGGGTTCGTCCAGGAGCGCTACGATTACTACAAAGAGACGATGATGGCCGGATCCTAGCCTCCGCCCGCCACCGGTCCCGGGCGGTCCGTGCGCGGAGCCTATGCTTTCGCGGGCCGCCCGGGGACCGCGTCACATCCCTACCGGCCTGTCGCCAAGGCGGGCGTGATGATCGCCCAGGGGGCGCGGGAACGGCGGATCCTGCGTGGAATACCAAGGAGAGTTGCACTCCCACGGCTCAAGACGCATCGGATGGCTCGAACGCCGGCTGCATCGCATGGGCAGGCTGAAGTCCCTGGCTAACAGGACGGGAGGCAAAGTTGAGCGGAGCAGTTGTGAGTCCGGCCAGTCGCATGGAGCTGGTCCCGTTTTCGGGAATCCGCAAGGTGTTCGAGCGGGCGAAGGCTCTGGAGCGCGAGGGCCGACCGGTCATCTTCCTTGAGACGGGCCGACCGGATTTCGACACCCCGGCTCATATCAAGGAAGCCGCCAAACGTGCGCTTGACGCCGGAGACGTCCACTACACTTCAAACTACGGGACACCCGAACTGCGCGCCGCGATCGCCGAAAAGCTGAAACGCGAGAATGGCCTGACCTATGATCCCGATGCGGAGATCATCGTCACTGTCGGAGCGGCCGAGGCAGTCTTCGATGCCTTTCTGGCCTTCCTGAATCCGGGCGACGAAGTCCTCTACCCCGAACCGAGCTGGCTGAACTACGCCGCCGCGGCGCGGCTTGCCGGGGCGATTCCCGTGCCCATTCCCTTGCGGGAATCGAACGGGTACCAAATTGACCCAGACGAAGTACGCCGGCGAATCACTTCCCAGACGCGCCTGCTGATTATTGCCTCACCTCACAACCCCACCGGTGCGGTTCAGTCTCCCGACACGCTCCGCGATCTCGCCGATCTAGTCGTTCAGTGCAATCTCCTGGTCATCTCGGATGAGATCTACGAGCGGATCATCTACGACGACCGGGTGCACGTCAGCCTGGCGCGCCTCCCGGGGATGGGCGAACGCACCATCACCATCAATGGGTTTTCCAAGGCGTTCTCGATGACTGGCTGGCGATTGGGGTACGCGGCCGCGCCACAGCCCTTCATTCAGGCCATGAACCGGGTCCACCAGTACAACGTGGCCTGCGCCTGCGCCTTTGCGCAGGCCGGCGCCGTGGCAGCCATCAAGGGGCCGCAGGACTGCGTGACGGCCATGGTCGCAGAGTTCAGGCGACGGCGGGATTTGGTCGTCCCTGCGATCAACGCCATGCGGGGGCTTTCATGCGTCAATCCTGGCGGCGCCTTCTACGTCTGGGTGAACATCACACGGATAGGGGTCACGTCAGAGGACTTTTCGATGAACCTGCTGGAGCGCGCCTATGTCTCGTTGGTTCCGGGTACAGTTTTCGGCGAGTCCGGCCAGGGGTATGTGCGCCTCTCTTACGCCAACTCGTACGAACGGTTGGAAGAGGCGCTGAGACGCCTGACGCGGTTCTGCGAGTGAAGCCCATCCAGTGCAACGCGCGCAGCGGTGGCAATGCCCAAGGTGGCGTGCGAGGTTTTCCCTGACGTCGTCGATGACTCTCAGGGGAAAATGCGTTCGGCCCTGAAGGCAATGTCGCCCGGCGCAGGAGTTGATCAAACCGGCAGTGGAACCGGGGCCGCCTGGCTCTGCGCGCACTCACCGTGTCTTGGTGTGGATAGGTCACGAAGGAGTGTGAGATGATAATTGACTGTCATGCCCACGTCTTCCAGCACTGGGCAGGCCTCTGCGGTCACGAGTCCCAGGAGGTCCATCGGAAATACATCCAGAAGAACGTGACCCGCCCGGCGGCCAAGGTCCGGCGGGGCAGGGACGGCGCTCCGGCCGACGCCAAAGCCCTGTTCCGGGCCGGGGACAACTCGTGGGCTGGACTCCGGGACGACGTCCAGTTCCGGGTGGGGCCGTACGGACGCCTGGAGTACACCTTGAACGGTGAGGACTATTACATCCAGTACATGCCGGTGGGCATGGCAGAGATCGAGGCCCCGCCCGAGTTTCAGTTGGCTCAGATGTCCTATGTGGGGGTGGACCACTCCGTCCTGCAGGCGGGGATGAGCTATGGTATGATGAACGACTACAACGCCTTCTGCCAGCACCAGTACCCCGACAAGTTCACCGGGCTGTTCCACGTGGATGAGCCCATGGCGGACACGCCGCGCTGGACGAAGGAGATGGACCGTGCCCGGCACCAGTTGGGACTTCGCGGGATCTACTATCAGCTCGATGGTTTCAGCCGGTACGGGTTCCAGTGGTCCTTCGATGATCCGCGCTTCGACCGGTTCTGGGAAATGCTCGCATCGTTTCGAATCCCTGTCTTTTTCGAGTGCTCGAGCGTGCCCGACTA